>NZ_JABMCU010000189.1:0-8868 GCF_013179605.1 Enterobacter sp. CM29
CCACTTCACGTCACTTTGCAGCAGCTTGTGAGTGCCGATCAGAATATCAATTTTGCCTTCACTTGCCTGCTCCAGGATCTGCGTCTGCTCTTTGGCACTGCGGAAGCGGGACAACATTTCGATACGTACCGGCCAGTTGGCGAAGCGGTCGCGGAAGTTGTCGAAGTGCTGCTGGGCAAGAAGGGTGGTCGGCACCAGCACCGCCACCTGCTTGTTGTTCTCAACCGCCAGGAAAGCGGCGCGCATCGCCACCTCGGTTTTACCGAAGCCCACGTCGCCGCAGACTAAGCGATCCATCGCCAGCGGCTGGCACATGTCGCTCAGCACGGCATTTATGGCCTGAGCCTGATCCGGCGTAGTTTCAAACGGGAAGCTGTCGCAGAACAGCTGGTACTGCTCTTTATCATGCTTAAACGCATAACCTTCTTTGGCCGCACGCTGGGCGTAAATGTCCAGCAGCTCGGCGGCCACGTCGCGCACTTTTTCCGCCGCCTTCTGCCGCGCGCGTGACCAGGCGTCGCCGCCCAGCTTATGCAGCGGCGCGTTATCTTCCGCGCCACCGGCGTAGCGGCTGATAAGGTGCAGGGACGACACCGGCACGTACAGTTTGGCGTCGTTCGCGTAGGTCAGCATCAGGTATTCACCTTTGATGCCGCCTGCTTCGAGGGTGGTCATTCCCTGATAGCGACCCACACCGTGTTCCAGGTGAACGATCGGCTGACCGGGGTGCAGTTCGGCCAGGTTGCGGATCAGGGTGTCCGGGTTGATGGTGCGACGGCTGTCCTGACGACGGCGCGCCACACGCTCGCCCAGCAGGTCGCTTTCACAAATCAAGGCCAGGTTATTGAGCGTATCAATAAATCCGTGCTCGGCGGAGCCGATCATCAGGTAACGACCATTTCCGGTCGCTTCGCTCAGGCGATGAATGCGCTTCGGTGCAACTTTGATCCGCCCTAGTAGTTCGCCCAGCGCTTCACGACGACCCTCACTCTCAACGGAGAACACCACTGGCCCGGTGAAGGAATCAAGAAACTTGCGCAGGTTATCGAGCGGGGATTTCTGCTGCGCCTGGACGGCCAGATCGGGCAGCGTCCGGAACGCGAGATTGGTGTTCGCCGCCTTATCGGCAAGCGAATCGGTTTTGAGCTGCATACGCGGCCAGCGTTTTAGCTCGGCGTTGAGCTCGTCGGTACGCAGCCACAGCATTTCCGGCGGCAGCAGCGGACGCATCGGGTCAACGCCCCGGTTTTCAAAGCGGGCGCGCGTTTCGCTTTCAAAGCGGCTGGCGCTGGCGTCGATATCCCCGGTGTTAACAATCAGCGTATTGGCCGGGAAGTAGCTGAACAGCGCCGGCAGCGGTTCGTTAAAGAACAGGGGCTGCCAGTACTCGATCCCCGCCGGAAGGGTGCCTTTGCTGACCTGCTGGTAGATATGTTCGGCATCACGTTTCACGTCGAACCTGTCGCGCCACTGGCTGCGGAACAGTTCGATGGCGGTTTTATCCGTCGGGAACTCATGGGCGGGCAGCAGATTAATGGAGTCCACTTCCTCCAGCGTGCGCTGGGTGTCGGCGTCGAACACGCGCAGGCTGTCGATCTCATCATCGAAGAAATCCAGACGATACGGCTGGTCGCTGCCCATTGGATAGAGATCCAGCAGCGCACCGCGCGTCGCGTATTCGCCGTGCTCCATCACCTGATCGACATGACGGTAACCGGCTCCGTCAAGCTGCACGCGCAGGGCATCGCGCGACAGGCGCTGGCCTTTTTTCATCACCAGCGCATGGCCGTGCAAATAGCTGTGCGGACAGACGCGCTGCATCAGGGTATTCACCGGCACAATCAGCACGCCGCGCTGCATGGTGGGGAGCTGATACAGCGTCGACAGGCGTGAGGAGATGATCTCCTGGTGCGGAGAGAAACTGTCGTAGGGAAGCGTTTCCCAGTCGGCCAGGCTGAATACCAGACTGTCGGTGAACTGACGAATTTCGTCGTGCAGGCGCAGGGCGTTTTGCATGTCCGGGGCAACCAGCACCACCGGCCCCGGATGGCGCTCGGCAATTTCCGCCACCAGCGTGGCGCAGGCCGCGCCTGTCAGTTCGCCCAGCTGGCGTTGGTCACCTGCTTTTACAGGCAAGGAAAAACGATAGTGTTCAGGCATGGCTATGTCAGGGTCTCTTGGGGATATACCAACAGTATTGGGGCATATCACTGATACGCAATGTCTTTATTATCCTCGATCGTTTTGCATAAGCAAATCGTAACCGCACAAGAGGAAAAGTGCCCCCGGATGGGGGCAGGGTAGGTTAGCGGCTGGCGAGCTGTGGCGTAAGCCGTGCGGGAGGGGAGAAGAAAAGGTCGCCAAAGAGGGCGGTCGAGAGCTTACGTGCGCCCAGTCCAACCAGCGTGCAGACGAGCAGGCTGACGAACGGATAGACCAGAATCAGCGTTAACTCCGCCCAGATCGGCCAGTACGCCGCATTCATTTCGCGAATCAGGAGCAGGCTAAACGCCTCAATTAAAATGCGGTGGGTGGTATAAATCGCGATGGTGTTTGAACCGATGACGTTCAGCAGATTATTGGGATGAACGGCATAACGCTGCTCGAAGCTGTAAAAGAGCTTCATGATGACCACGATCGACAGCAGTGATAGCGGCAGAGGAACATTAGCGAACCACAGCACAACCGACACCGCGCCAGAGGCGATAAGTACCAGCCAGCTGCGGCGCAAATTCATCCCTTTCATCCACGTCATCAACTGCGCGCCGTACCATGCGCCGAGGCTGTAGTAGATCATGTTGCGCACCACGCTGTTCATTCCCCACCACGGTAAAGGCAGGAAGTTAATGGCGATGCTTGCCAGCGCCAGAAGCCCCAGCATCGGCAGTTTCCAGCGGCTCAGCAGTTTACAGAGCGTGAAGTAGACCACTAAGGCGTACAAGTACCATAGGCTGGTGCTGGCCGTGAGCATTCCCAGTACAAAACCTGAAACGGAATCGGCGTAGGCCGCATTGGATGCTGTCGCCAGTTCACGCTCGGGGGCGAGCCAGGCATTCAGATGGGTCAGCGCCTGCCATTGCAGGACGCCCCACAGGGCCAGCACCCAGACAATGCTCCAGATCCGCTTGTCGAGACTGGTGCGCCAGTTCACCTCGTCAATATATCGACGAATCAAATAGCCGGAGATGAAGAAAAACACCGGCATACGGAACGGGGCGAGGTAAAGATTAAAGTAGACCCAGCATTTGGCGAGCAGGCCCGATAACGGATGCTGTAGCCCGTCCAGGTGAGGATAAAAGGTGATCACCGAGTGGTAAATCACCACCAGGCAGATGCACAGCCCTTTTATCTGGTTAATCCATAATGCTTTTTGTTTCATTGTGCGTGACGACCTTGTTGCCATAAACGAAAGGTCGATTGTTGTAAAATGAAACCCCGATGTAACGGGTAACAGTCTGTATCAGGACGATTTTCGGAAAAGGTGGAGGCTGTATGGCGGAAGTTCAGTCAGTAGCATGATGATTTATCTGAATTTTTCGGAAAAATGATTACCGAATCTTACGGTTTCAGTCATTTACGCTTAGCGGATTCGCTTATATACTCGTGGGTCTGCTATCAGCAAACAGACGGATTTCATGTATCAACCTGTCGCACTCTTCATAGGCTTACGTTACATGCGTGGGCGCGCCGCGGACCGCTTTGGTCGCTTTGTCTCCTGGCTTTCGACTATTGGCATTACGCTTGGCGTGATGGCTCTGGTGACGGTGCTTTCCGTCATGAACGGCTTCGAGCGCGAGCTGCAAAACAATATCCTGGGGCTGATGCCGCAGGCCGTTCTCTCTTCCACTCAGGGCTCCGTTAACCCGCAACAGCTGCCGGAAAGCGCGGTGAAGTTACAGGGTGTCACGCGCGTTGCGCCCCTCACGACGGGCGATGTGGTGCTGCAAAGCGCCCGCAGCGTGGCGGTCGGGGTGATGCTGGGTATCGATCCGGCGCAAAAAGATCCGCTGACGCCGTTCCTGGTCAATGTGAAACAAACCGACCTGGAAGCGGGTAAATACAACGTCATCCTCGGTGAGCAGCTTGCCGGGCAGCTCGGGGTCAACCGTGGCGATCAACTGCGCGTGATGGTGCCCTCAGCCAGTCAGTTTACGCCGATGGGGCGTCTGCCAAGCCAGCGCCTGTTCAACGTGATTGGCACGTTTGCGGCGAACAGCGAAGTCGATGGTTACCAGATGCTTGTTAACATTCAGGACGCCTCGCGTCTGATGCGCTACCCGGCGGGAAATATCACCGGCTGGCGTCTGTGGCTTGATGCGCCGCTGAAGGTGGATACCCTTAGCCAGCAGACGCTACCGGAAGGAACGAAATGGCAGGACTGGCGCGACCGCAAAGGCGAACTGTTCCAGGCCGTGCGCATGGAGAAAAACATGATGGGGCTGCTGCTGAGCCTGATCGTGGCCGTTGCCGCGTTTAATATCATCACCTCGCTCGGGCTGATGGTGATGGAGAAGCAAGGCGAAGTCGCCATTCTGCAAACCCAGGGGCTGACGCCGCGCCAGATCATGGCTGTATTTATGGTGCAGGGCGCCAGCGCTGGCATCATCGGCGCGCTGCTCGGCGCGGCGCTGGGTGCGCTGCTCGCCAGCCAGCTCAACAATCTCATGCCGATTATCGGCGCGCTGCTTGATGGTGCGGCGCTGCCGGTGGCTATCGAGCCGCTCCAGGTGGTCGGTATTGCGCTGGCCGCGATGGCTATTGCGCTGCTCTCTACGCTTTATCCTTCCTGGCGGGCTGCCGCCACTCAACCCGCTGAGGCTTTACGTTATGAATAAGATCCTGTTGCAGTGCGACAACCTGTCCAAACGCTATCAGGAAGGCACTGTGCAGACCGACGTGTTGCACAATGTGAGTTTTAGCGTGGGCGAAGGCGAGATGATGGCGATTGTCGGCAGCTCCGGCTCCGGCAAAAGTACGCTGCTGCACCTGCTGGGCGGGCTGGACACGCCAACCGAAGGCGATGTGATCTTTTCCGGGCAGCCGCTGAGTAAAATGTCGTCTACGGCGAAAGCCGAGCTGCGTAACCGTGAGCTGGGTTTTATCTATCAGTTCCACCACCTGCTGCCGGACTTTACGGCGCTGGAAAACGTCGCAATGCCGCTGCTGATTGGTAAAAAGAAACCCGCGGAAATTAATGCCCGCGCCAGCGACATGCTAAACGCGGTAGGGCTGGGTCATCGCGGGAATCATCGTCCGTCTGAGCTTTCCGGCGGCGAGCGTCAGCGTGTGGCCATCGCCCGTGCGCTGGTCAACAACCCGCGCCTGGTGCTGGCGGATGAGCCGACAGGTAACCTCGATGCGCGTAACGCAGACAGCATTTTCCAGCTTCTCGGCGAACTGAACGCCGCGCAGGGAACCGCGTTTCTGGTGGTCACGCACGATTTGCAGCTGGCTAAGCGGATGGGCCGTCAGCTGGAAATGCGCGACGGTCGTCTGAATGCAGAACTGACGCTGATGGGAGCGGAGTAATGGCTTCACCGTTATCGTTACTCATTGGGTTACGCTTTAGCCGCGGTCGTCGCCGGAGCGGGATGGTTTCCCTTATCTCCGTGATCTCCACCATCGGTATCGCCCTGGGCGTGGCGGTTCTAATCGTGGGCTTAAGCGCCATGAATGGCTTTGAGCGCGAACTGAATAACCGCATTCTGGCCGTTGTACCCCACGGTGAAATCGAGCCGGTTAACCAGCCGTGGTCCAGCTGGCGTGATGCCCTGAACAAAGTGGAAAAGGTACCCGGCATTGCGGCGGCTGCACCTTACATCAACTTTACCGGGCTGGTAGAGAGCGGGGTAAACCTGCGCGCCATTCAGGTGAAAGGGGTGAATCCACGTCAGGAGGAGCGTCTGAGCGCGCTGCCTCGCTATGTGCAAAATGGTGCATGGGCAAACTTTAAGGCTGGCGAACAGCAGATCATCATGGGCAAAGGCGTTGCCGATGCACTGAAGGTGAAGCAGGGCGACTGGGTCTCGATCATGATCCCGAACGCCAGCGCTGATCACAAATTGCAGCAGCCTAAGCGCGTGCGTCTGCACGTCACCGGTATTTTGCAGCTGAGCGGCCAGCTCGATCACAGCTTCGCGATGGTGCCGCTGGAAGATGCGCGCCAGTATCTGGATATGAGCGACAGCGTGACGGGCATTGCCATTAAGGTTAACGACGTTTTCAACGCCAATACACTGGTGCGTGACGCTGGCAGCGTGACCAATAACTATGTCTACATCAAAAGCTGGATCGGCACTTACGGGTATATGTACCGTGATATCCAGATGATCCGCGCGATTATGTATCTGGCGATGGTGCTGGTGATTGGCGTGGCGTGCTTTAATATCGTCTCGACGCTGGTCATGGCCGTTAAGGACAAGAGCGGCGACATTGCCGTGCTGCGTACCTTAGGGGCGAAAGACGGTCTTATTCGCGCCATCTTCGTCTGGTACGGTTTGCTGGCGGGGCTGTTTGGTAGCCTCTGCGGCGTGGTCATCGGCGTGGTGGTGTCTCTTCAGCTGACGCCGATTATCAACGGGATTGAGGCGCTTATCGGCCATCAATTCCTGTCAGGCGATATCTATTTTATTGACTTCCTGCCGTCTGAACTGCACTGGCTGGACGTCATTTATGTGCTGGTTACAGCACTTTTACTGAGTCTGCTGGCAAGCTGGTATCCGGCGCGTCGCGCAAGCCGAATTGATCCGGCGAGGGTATTAAGTGGCCAGTAATTTCGTCATGGTTTAGCGGTCTTTTGGCCGCTGAATCAAACAGAGGAATGCATCATGTATTACGGATTTGATATTGGCGGCACCAAGATTGCGCTCGGCGTGTTCGATAAAGACCTTAAGCTACAATGGGAAACCCGCGTGCCTACGCCGCGCGATAGCTACGATGAATTTTTAACCGCCATTGCCGCGCTGGTGGCGCAGGCGGATGAACGCTTTGGCGTCAAAGGCAGCGTCGGCATTGGTATACCGGGTATGCCCGAAACCGACGACGGCACGCTGTATGCCGCCAACGTTCCTGCTGCCAGCGGCAAACCCCTGCGTGCCGATCTTTCTGCTCTCCTTGAGCGCGACGTGCGCTTAGACAACGATGCCAACTGTTTTGCTCTCTCAGAGGCCTGGGACGACGAGTTTCGTCGCTATCCGTTGGTGATGGGGCTGATCCTCGGAACGGGCGTCGGTGGCGGGATTGTCATTAACGGTAAGCCCATTACCGGGCGCAGCTACATTACCGGAGAATTTGGTCATATCCGTCTGCCGGTGGATGCGCTGGACGTCGTTGGTCGTGATTTCCCGCTTACCCGCTGCGGCTGTGGTCAGCACGGCTGCATTGAGAGTTACCTTTCAGGGCGCGGGTTTGCATGGCTTTATGAACACTTCTATCATCAGAAACTTGAGGCCCCTCAAATCATTACGCTGTGGGAGCAGGGAGACGCGCAGGCGCGTGAGCACGTTGAGCGCTATCTTGATTTGCTGGCGGTGTGTCTGGGGAATATCCTGACCATCGTCGACCCGGATCTGCTGGTGATCGGGGGAGGGCTGTCAAATTTCACTGCGATTACGGAACAACTGTCCGGGCGTTTGCCCCGACATTTATTGCCGGTCGCCCGCGTGCCGCGCATTGAGCGTGCGCGACACGGGGACGCAGGAGGCATGCGCGGAGCCGCATTCCTTCATCTCACCGATTAGTTTACGAGGTTACTATGCTGTCGCGTCGCCAGGGTCGACTCAGCCGTTTTCGCAAAAATAAACGCCGCTTACGTGAACGCCTGCGTCAGCGGATCTTTTTCAGAGACAGGATGATGCCAGAAGCGATGGATAAACCCAGAGTGGTGGTGTTGACCGGGGCGGGGATCTCCGCCGAATCCGGTATTCAGACCTTCCGCGCGGCGGACGGGCTGTGGGAAGAACACCGAGTAGAAGATGTGGCGACGCCGGAAGGTTTCGCCCGCGATCCGGCGCTGGTTCAGGCGTTTTACAACGCCCGTCGTCGCCAGCTTCAGCAGCCGGAGATTGCGCCAAACGCGGCGCACCTGGCGCTGGCAAAGCTGGAGGAGGCGCTGGGGGATCGTTTTCTGCTGGTGACGCAAAACATCGACAATCTTCACGAAAGAGCCGGAAACCACAACATCATTCACATGCACGGCGAACTGCTCAAGGTGAGGTGCGCATGGAGTGGGCAGGTGCTGGAGTGGAAAGAGGACGTGCTGGACGAAGACCGCTGCCACTGCTGTCAGTTCCCTTCGCGTCTGCGTCCCCATGTGGTCTGGTTTGGCGAAATGCCGCTGGGGATGGATGAGATCTACAGCGCCCTGGCCATGGCGGACGTCTTTATCGCCATTGGTACCTCAGGGCATGTCTATCCGGCGGCGGGGTTTGTTCACGAAGCGCGACTGCAAGGTGCCCATACGGTGGAGCTTAATCTTGAGCCAAGCCAGGTCGGGAGTGAGTTTGAAGAGAAGCATTACGGTCTGGCCAGCGAGGTGGTGCCAGCCTTTGTGGATAAACTCCTGAAGGGGCTGTAAGGGTAACGGGCGACCTTGCGTCGCCCGTTGTGCATTAACGGCCTGCTTTTAGCTTCTGATAATACTCTTCATACAGGCGGCTCGCGTCACCGACGTCGTTCTGCCATTCCCCTTTGCTGATGGTTTCAGCGTCCGGATAAAGCGATTTATCATTCGCCACTTCAGGACTTAACAGCTTCCGCGCGGCCAGGTTTGGTGTCGGATAACCAATAGTTTCCGCCACCTGTTTTGCCACATCCGGGCGCAGCAGGAAGTTAATCAGCTTCAGGGCGCCATCGACGTTTTTCGCATTA
>NZ_JABMCU010000019.1:0-33922 GCF_013179605.1 Enterobacter sp. CM29
CACTAAAAACAATACAGGGCGGATTAACCGCCCTTTTTTTACGCTGTAACCCGCTCGTTCCACGCGTCCGAGTATTGGATGTTCCCATCGCAATACTTCCAGGTGATCCGCTCATAGCGGAGCTGTATTCCCTCATTATGATTGTGTATCTGTAACGCTGGCTCTTTACAGTTATGCATGACGGGGTTAATGCTGACTACCCGGACGTTTTCAAGCAGCATATTGAAATATTCAACCTCCTGGCCCGCATCGTTGATTTTATACCACTTGATCTCTGCGCTTTTCAGCGTTTGGCCGGTGGCTACCGCTTTGTAGAGATACGGGCTGGAGCTATCAAACTCTTTTTCAATTACGAGCGGCGCATGTAAGCGCGTGCCGGTGATCTTGCCTGTGTTGTTATCGGTCGGAACTAACAAGCCGTGACTAAAAGAGAGGATCTCTATACTACCTTCTCTATTTTGAATATCCACAGATCCCTTAATCGGGTTGCCGCCATCATCCTTAAGCCATAGATAAGCAGGAATAGCCATTTTTAAAACTCCATTTCCATTAGGGTAAACCCTCATTAATGACTAAATACGGATCGCAGGTGATACAAATTGTGTTATAGGTTCGTGTTATTTAATTTCGTTACTTATTGATGTTGCAAATAAAATTAATAAATTGATCTTCAGCAATACGCGTTACCGTTATTGCTCTTATGTTGCCCTTTTTGCCTGGCAGAAAGGAAGAACGATGGCATGTATACCGATTTATCCACCCCGCGGGCTGGAGATATTGCGCGAACACATAAGGCTCGCGCGGGCGCGTCACGAAGTCCAGAATATGGCCGCCCCGCTTACGTATACGTGGTTTTATGAGCGAGTAAGAAACGGCGGGCCGTGGGATTACAAACAACATAAACGGGCTTATGCTGACTTCGGGAATTTCCATTACGGCGCTGTGGGTTATGCAGCGTGCATCCCTGCAAAGATTTTGCTTATTGCTGCCGGCGCGGCGCAGTGGAAAGCCGGCACATCAAGACCCGAATGGGGTAATTTTACGGGGACCCCGCCGTTTGGTGATGATCCGATTGACCAATTTTGGATAAAGCAAGGCATCGACTATGTTAAACAGCATCACTTTTAGGACGCTGCACTGGATCGCCACTATTCTTATGGCCCTGGCGGTCGCGGGGTACTGTTATTTCCAACATATACGGCGTTTAACTGTTAGTGATCGGCTATATCAAGTTCGCCAGCTCACGCCCCGGACCTGGTTATACATTACTGAGTATGACGGCTCGAACATGACCACCGGGGAAGTGTATCGTTATTTTTTAGCGAGTAAGATTGACGGTGATCCGCTGGTGGCTCTCGAAAAACAACATATCGCGCCCACGCTTACAGCGAATACCGCCCGCGCAAAAGTTGAAGGCATAGGCAACAATATCTCATTTACTGTTCACGGCACAGTGTACAGCTTTACAACGTCCGCATTTTTTTATGATGCTGAGGGAATAGCGGCCGTGCCGTCAATTGACTTAACGGCCCGCGGCGAGAGCTGGGACAAGGGGAAATTTAGTCGATAGATAAATATTTATTTAAAAATCCCTTGCGGTCGGGTCAATGACTCGATGAGCAGCGTGTAAGTTTTCACGGCGTACCCGTGCGATATTGGGAAACAGCAGCATCCACCGGGCAAAGGTCTGCCCCATATCAGCCAGGCGATTCAGCAGCGGATATCCAGCCAGACAGCGGCGGCGATACACCGATCTGGTGTTGCGCTGGTTTACCGGGTACGTGGAACGCTCGCAACCTGCTGAAAACGGCTTTCAGCGTCTGTTTGTTCCTAAACTGGTCGGCGTATTCGAACGCCTCTGGCCATGTTCCTTCCAGCCCCCCACGCTGCGCGAAGTGGCCAGCTGGCTGACAGAGCACAGCGGCCTGACCTTCAGCGTGCCGGATGCAGATTATTTAGACCGTCCGATCCCACATTTCACCCATAGCGGAACGGGGTATCAGCTACTGGATAATCTCGGAAAGACCTTCGGCATACAGCGCTGAGCTGCCTGATGTTGTGCGCAGGCTGCACACCCGCGCCGGTTGCGCCTCCGCCGGTCATTGTTTACAGCGCCTGCCCGAAAGTGAGCTATTGCCCGATGCCGGGAAGCGACCCGGCCACTAATGGCGACCTGAGTGCAGATATCCGCAGGCTTGAGCACGCGCTCGCCGCCTGTGCGTTACAGATTGAAACCGTCAAAGCCTGTCAGGATAATCTCGATGAAGAAAGCAATCAGCCTGCGAAAAGCGCTAACTGACGCCATCCCGCAGCTTAAAACCAACCCCGAGATGATGCGCATTTTTGCCGACGAGGGGAATATCGATGCACGGCTCGCGGCCTCCCTGTCCCACGAGAAAATTTACACCCTGAATGTGATCGTGTGCGATTTTGTAGGCGACCCTGATTTGATTTTCGTGCCGGTGGTCGCGTGGCTGAGGGAAAACCAGCCGGATATCTGCACGCTCGATGAGGGGCATAAAAAAGGTTACCGTTTCCAGATGGATTTAAACGACGAGGATACGGTTGATATCAGTATCAGCCTCCAGCTCACCGAGCGCACCATCATCAGGGAGGAAAACGGCGCGCTGCATGTGAGCTATGCCCCGGAGCCGCCACCGCCTGAACCCGTCACGCGTCCAAAAGAGCTCTATATCAACGGCGAACTGGTGAGCAAGTGGGATGAGTGAATTTAAACCCTTTGATAACCAGCTCGCGGGGCTGCTTGCTGCCCTGTCACCCGCAGGGCGTCGGAAGCTTGCCAGTGAGATTGCGAAGCAACTCAGAACGGCGCAACAGCAACGTATCAAACAGCAAAAAGCCCCGGATGGCTCACCGTATCAGGCACGAAAGCGCCAGCCACTCAGAACCAAAAAAGGTCGAATTAAACGGGCAATGTATCAGAAGCTTCGCACTAACCGGTACATGAAAGCCAGTGGCCGTGAAAACGGTGCAGTGGTGGAATTTACCGGAAATGTGCAGCGCATCGCGCGTGTCCATCATTACGGACTAAAAGACCGTCCAAACGCGCACGCTCAGGATGTGCAGTACGCAGAGCGCCAGTTACTCGGATTCAGCTTGGAAGACAAAAAATTGATTACAAATGCTATAATAGAGCATTTGGTTTGATGGCCTCAATATACAAATACTATTCTCTTAGCCCTGTTTAGTCAGGGCCAAATGATTTCAACAATTATCATGTATATCAACGAAAGGTTTTATTTCTTTGATGATAAATTGATTAGGCCTCCAGCCAGCAGTTAATTTATCGAGTATAAAAGAATCGAGGGCTGATGTAAGGAGACCTGTGATAGGATCTATAAGCCCTAGGCCATTACTTGCTAAGTATCTCAAGGCTTTGCCTGAACCACTACCAAACCAACTGGAGGTTGTAATATCTTCAAGGTATTGAGATAAAAGTTTCTCGTCGGGGGATTTTCCTTTTAGCCATTTTTTGAACTTTTTGGCACGTGTTAAAAGTTCTAAGAACTCCTCAAAAGATCTTTCCCCTTTATTTATAACTGTTGCTATGTCGGGACACCCTGTGAGTGCTATTTCATAAAAATTACTTAGTTCATTACGGTTGGCATTAGCACGAGTTAGAATTTGTTTGTTTTTCTGCTGGATTATCTTGGATTCGGTTGTTGATGTGTGAAAGTCGCCACCATAGTGAGCTGCCAGTATGAGGCCATAGGATGAGTTAAGTATGCTTGAAGCTATACTCGCTGGCGTAGTTTCATCATTGTTAGCAAGTACATTATTTTGATACCTATTAATTTCAGGAAAATCAATATTGGTAGAAACGCGAAATGTTCCATGAGATGGATGGATCCTGAAGTAGAATTCATCCTCAGATTTTTCTTTTGGAAGTAGGTTTCTCAGGATAATACGCGCAGCACTTGAGACGTATTCAGGATCATTGAAATCTTCTTTTGCAGCAGATATAACTCCACCATTAATAAAGTGGTCTCCAGTAAGTCTTTTTAATGTGACGCATTGTCTAAATCTTTCGGTGAAATTCTCGGCTTGAGTTTTATTCAACCCCTGCCTTGTCAGCATGAATTCAAGACGTTTTTTCCAGCTTTTAATCTCTCCGTGCTCTTGGTTTCCTGAAAAATAACCACTCGCAAGAGTGTATTCAGTTCCAAAGTTAGTCTCATCACTCATAACCCCGAGAATTTCCTCAATGTAGGTTGTTTTTACATCGGGATGGGAAAGTAATCTGATAATGTTATGGGGACCAATTGACTGAATGAGTCCTAATAAATTTGATGTGTCCATTACAATATGAATATTTTGATAGAAAAGCAATGCTTCTGCTATTTCACCAATGGTAATGGCAGGACCGTCAATTGAACGGTTCAAAACGATTGAGTCAAACATTTTTAGTCAGTTCCTTCTATTATTTTATCTAAATATATCACTCAACGAGAAAAGGTTGCCACATCGGTCATCAATGATTTTGATGTTTTATGGTTTTGTCTGGCAGGCTAACGATTCATGCTGTATGTGGCAAGGTATCGTTGTGTCGTACCTAACAAAACCTCGCCCAATTGCCGCTGGCCTTGCCCGGCGGCATCCTTCCTGTATGAATAATTTAAATTCTCTACAGGAAATCGCACGCGCGATCCGCAACCTCATCCGCACCGGCATCGTAACCGACGTCGACCACGACGAGGGGCTGTGTCGTGTCCAGACCGGCGGCATGCAAACCACCTGGCTTAACTGGCTCACCTGTCGCGCCGGTCGCTCTCGCGTGTGGTGGGCTCCGTCCGTTGGCGAGCAGGTGTTATTGCTGGCCATCGGCGGTGAGCTCGATACGGCCTTTGTGCTGCCGGGCATTTTCTCAGATGACAATCCCGCGCCGTCAGCCTCACCCGATGCGCTTCACGTTACCTTCCCTGATGGTGCGGTCATTGAGTACGAACCCGAAAACAGTGCGCTCACCGTGTCAGGTATCAAAACCGCAGACGTTACCGCGTCGGATTCCATTACAGCCACCGTGCCGGTGGTGCTGGTGAAAGCCTCGACCCGTATCACGCTCGATACACCCGAGGTGGTGTGTACCAACAAACTGACGACCGGCACGCTCGAAGTGCAGAAGGGCGGGAAGATGACCGGGAACATCGAGCACACCGGCGGGAAACTGACCTCAAACGGCGTGCAGGCGGATGACCATGACCACGGCGGCGTTGAACGGGGCGGAAGCTGGACGGAGGGTACTAAATGACGGTGCGTTATCTCGGTATGAACAGCCAGACCGTCCTCAGTATATCTGAGGTCGAGCATATCAGGCAAAGCGTGCGTGATATTCTCGTCACGCCGGTTGGCTCGCGCGTCATGCGCCGTGAATACGGCTCGCTTCTGTCGGCACTGATTGACCAGCCGCAGACACCGGCACTGCGATTGCAGATTATGGCCGCGTGCTATTCCGCGATCCAGAAGTGGGAGCCGCGCGTCAGTCTGACAACCATCACCTTTGAGCGGTCGGAGACCGACGGCGGGCTGTATGTCGATATCACCGGCACGCGATCGGCTAACGGCCAGCCCTTTTCCCTCACCATTCCACTGAGTTAAACGCTATGGCAATTGTTGACCTTACGCCTGATGTCGTGGAAGTGCTGGACTATGAGACCATCCTCGCAGAGCGAAAGGCGACCCTCGTCTCGTTATACCCGGAGGAACAATAGGGGGCAGTCGCGCGCACGCTGATCCTCGAATCAGAGCCGATTGTTAAGCTGCTGGAGGAAAACGCCTACCGGGGAGTTATCTGGCGACAGCGCGTCAACGAGGCCGCGCGTTCGGTCATGCTGGCTTACGCTGCCGGAAGCGATCTCGACCAGATTGGGGCGAATTACAATGTCCCGCGACTCGTCATCACCCCGTCAGACGACACGACATTTCCGCCCACGCCAGCGGTGATGGAGTCTGACACTGACTAACTCCCGCTCCACCTCACCCGACTGTGGGTGGTCAGCAGCCATTATGTCTGTGATAAATTCCTGCTAAGTGCCCGCCCTGTGCGGGTTTTTTTATGCGCCGAGGAAAATCGGGTTAAAAATTTACCGCCATTTCATCGCCACTTAAAATTCAGACAACAAAAAAGCCACTCGCAAGAGTGGCTTAACTGGATGATTCTAAAGCTAAAATTTGGTGGCCCCTGCTGGACTTGAACCAGCGACCAAGCGATTATGAGTCGCCTGCTCTAACCACTGAGCTAAGGGGCCGTGGCGGTGAATTATAAAGTAACTCCCCTCATCAATCCAGCCATTCACACCTGCCTGCTGTTTTTATAAACAACGCATAATCAATCCTTTATACTTATCTTAAGATGCATAGACAGGAGTAGAGATGATCAATGATATTCTGGCCCCTGGCCTGCGGGTGGTGTTCTGCGGAATCAACCCGGGCAAGTCCTCGGCGCACACCGGTTTTCACTTTGCTCATCCGGGAAATCGCTTCTGGAAGGTGATCCACCAGGCCGGTTTTACCGACAAACAGCTTAAGCCGGAAGAAGAGCAGCAGCTGCTGGATACGCGCTGTGGCATCACCATGCTGGTCGAGCGTCCAACGGTGCAGGCGAGCGAAGTAAATCTGCATGAGCTGCGTACTGGCGGGCGGGAACTGGTGAAGAAGATTGAAGACTACCAGCCCGCGGCGCTGGCGATCCTCGGCAAGCAGGCCTACGAGCAGGCGTTCAGCCAGCGCGGTGCGAAGTGGGGTAAGCAGAACATTACCATTGGCGTAACGCAGGTGTGGGTGTTGCCGAATCCGAGCGGGCTGAACAGGGCGACGCTGGACAAGCTGGTGGAGGCGTATCGGGAACTTGATGAGGCGCTGGTGGTGAGGGGGCTTTAGCTCCTCTGCGGCCTGATGCCCTCACCCTGGTCCTCTCCCACAGGGAGAGGGAATAAACAAAAAAAAAGCTCCCGATTGGGAGCTTTTTGCTGTTTACATGGGTTAGTCGTCCAGGAAGCTACGCAGCACTTCAGAGCGGCTCGGATGGCGCAGCTTACGCAGCGCCTTCGCTTCGATCTGACGGATACGTTCGCGGGTCACGTCAAACTGTTTACCCACTTCTTCCAGCGTGTGGTCGGTGTTCATATCGATACCGAAACGCATACGCAGCACTTTCGCTTCACGGGCGGTCAGGCCAGCCAGCACGTCGTGCGTAGCGGCACGCAGGCTCTCGGTGGTGGCAGAGTCCAGCGGCAGCTCGAGGGTAGTATCCTCGATGAAATCACCCAGATGCGAATCTTCATCATCACCGATTGGTGTTTCCATGGAGATTGGCTCTTTAGCGATTTTCAGCACTTTACGGATCTTGTCTTCCGGCATCAGCATGCGTTCAGCCAGCTCTTCCGGCGTCGGCTCGCGACCCATCTCCTGCAACATCTGGCGAGAAATACGGTTGAGCTTGTTGATGGTCTCAATCATATGCACCGGAATACGGATGGTGCGCGCCTGGTCTGCGATAGAGCGGGTGATCGCCTGACGGATCCACCAGGTAGCATAGGTGGAGAACTTGTAACCACGACGGTATTCAAACTTATCTACCGCTTTCATCAGACCGATGTTGCCTTCCTGAATCAGATCCAGGAACTGCAGGCCACGGTTGGTGTATTTCTTGGCGATAGAGATAACCAGACGTAAGTTCGCTTCAACCATCTCTTTCTTAGCACGGCGGGCTTTCGCTTCACCGATAGACATACGACGGTTGATGTCTTTCACCTGCTCGATGGTCAGGCCGGTCTCTTCTTCAATCTGATGCAGCTTTTGCAGGCCGCGCTGTACGTCTTCTTTCACGTCGTGCAGCTTTTCAGACCACGGCTTGTTCATCGCGATAGCGGCGTTGAACCAGGTTTCGCTGGTTTCATTGCCGGTGAAGAGGGTGATGAAATTCTTCTTCGGCATTTTGCACTGTTCAACACACAGCTTCATGATGATACGTTCCTGGGTACGTACGCGATCCATCATCACGCGCATGCTGTTCACCAGGTAGTCGAACTGTTTTGGCACCAGGCGGAACTGTTTGAACACTTCCGACAGCTTCAGGATCTCTTCCTGAGCGGCAGCATGGCTGCGGCCTTTCGCTTTGATGGTGTCACGCGTCACTTCGTACTGAGTACGCAGCTCGGCAAACTTCTCGCGCGCCAGTTCAGGGTCGATGCTGTTGTCGTCGTCGCTGCTGTCGTCGTCTTCTTCTTCATCTTCGTCTTCGTCGTCATCCATCTCTTCCTGAGACAGCTCAGAACCGACGTGAGTGGCGGTTGGCGCCATATCTTCTTCAGCGTTCGGGTCGACAAAGCCAGTGATCAGATCGGACAGACGCGCTTCTTCCGCTTCAACGCGATCGTACTGCTCCAGCAGATAGGTAATCGCTTCCGGGTATTCGGCAACAGAGCACTGAACCTGGTTGATCCCGTCTTCGATGCGTTTTGCGATGTCAATTTCGCCTTCGCGGGTCAACAGTTCAACGGTACCCATTTCACGCATATACATGCGGACCGGGTCAGTGGTACGCCCGATTTCAGATTCCACGCTGGACAGTACCTGTGCAGCAGCTTCTTCCGCATCTTCGTCAGTGTTGTTGGAGGTTTCAGCCAGCAACAGATCATCGGCATCCGGTGCTTCTTCCATCACCTGAATGCCCATGTCATTGATCATTTGGATGATATCTTCGATCTGATCTGAATCGACGATATCTTCCGGCAGATGGTCATTGACCTCGGCATAGGTCAGATAGCCTTGCTCCTTACCGCGTTGGACAAGAAGTTTCAGCTGTGACTGCGGGTTTTGCTCCATAAGACGGTATCCACACTTAATTCGTTTGATTGGTGTCGGCGATAGGGCTGCCAACCTTTAAAGCGAGGGCGTACTTATATTTTTGCCGCTGCCTCTCAGTGCGGCTGCCGGGGGCTTCCCGATCGATATTCGGCACTTAAGCCGTTAAATTTTTTATTTCTTCGCCAGTTCCTGGTTAATCATCCAGAGCTCCCGGCGTTCTTCGCTGCTTAAGCCATGAGTGCGCTCGCGAGCTATCAACTCTTCCTGGCGCAACTCAAGCATCGAATCAAACATATGGTTGAGTGAGTCGGTGAACGTTTTTTCTGCGATATCCTTATCAGCTATATCGTCCCACATAGACAGTTTTTCAAGGGTAGCGGCCTCTTTTGTGCCGCGATAATGCTCTAAAAGTTGTCCGGTGGTCAGACCTGGCTGCGACAAACAAGTGTTGACCAATTCTGAAAATAAGCCAAGTCCGGGCAATTTTTCGTGGTTCAAACCCGCCAGTGACGGCACTTGCGGAGCAAGTTCGGGGTTTTGCACCAGCAACCCTATCAGTATACGCATGGTTGTGCGTTTTAGCTGAGGCGCGGGGCGTACCGTGCCGTTTTCAGCCTGTTTAGGCATTAAACGTTCAAGCTGGCTGTCATCCAGAATGCCGAGCTTGTTGCCTAACTCCTGACGCAGATAGATGCGCAGCGTTTCGCCGGGCACCTGGCTGATTAACGGCAACGCCAGCGTGCTGAGCTGCGCGCGCCCGTCAGGGGTACTCAAATCCACCTGCGGCATCAGGCTGTTAAACAGAAACGTGGAGAGCGGCTGAGCCTGCTCCATCCGCGCTTCAAATGCCGCTTTGCCCTCTTTACGCACCAGCGTATCCGGGTCTTCACCGTCGGGCAGGAACATAAAGCGTAGCTGACGCCCGTCGGTCATATACGGCAACGCGGTTTCCAGCGCTCGCCAGGCGGCGTCGCGTCCTGCGCGGTCACCGTCGTAACAGCAAATCACGTTGTTGGTGACGCGGAACAGCAACTGGATATGGTCCGCCGTGGTGGACGTTCCCAGCGACGCAACGGCATAGTTAATGTCGTACTGCGCCAGCGCAACAACATCCATATAGCCTTCGACGACCAGAAGACGCGGAGGTTCCGCATTATCCTGCTGTGCCTCATAAAGACCGTAAAGCTGGCGGCCCTTATGGAAAATATCGGTTTCCGGGGAGTTAAGGTATTTCGGCAGGGCATCACCCAGCACGCGACCACCAAAACCTATCACCCGGCCACGCTTGTCGCGGATCGGGAACATCACCCGTTCACGGAAGCGGTCGTAGCTTCGTCCCTGGTCGTTGGTGACCAGCATGCCTGCGTCGATGAGGGATTTACGATCTTCGCTATTGCCGCCAAAACGCTTTAACACGTTGTCCCAGCCGGGCGGGGCGTAACCAATAGCGAAACGCGCAATCACATCGTCGCTCAGTCCGCGCTTGTTCAGATACTGACGCGCAGGCTCAGCCGCAGAGTGCTTAAGAGACTGTTGGTAAAACGAATTCAGGCCATCCATCAACTGATATAGCGTTTGCCGCTGATGGCGCTCGATCTGACTTGGCCCACTGCCTGCTTCATACGGCACTTCAAGGTTATGCATCGCCGCCAGCTCTTCGACGGTTTCAACGAACTCGAGCTTATCGTAGTTCATCAAAAAATCGACGGCATTACCGTGTGCGCCACAGCCGAAGCAATGGTAGAACTGCTTTTCACCGTTTACGGTGAAAGAGGGGGTTTTTTCGTTATGGAACGGACAGCACGCATGGTAGTTCTTGCCCTGCTTTTTTAGCTTCACCCGCGCGTCGATGAGATCGACGATGTCGGTTCTGGCAAGCAGGTCATTGATGAAAACGCGTGGGATTCTTCCGGCCATATGCCCCAAAAATTTAAGCGACTTATAAACGAAAACAAGCCGCGCATTCCTTCCGGAAGCACGGCCTTACGACTACAACTCTGTCTGTCAATTGAGGGCTGTGGCCCTCAACAGATTAGTACAGACGAGTACGGCGTGCGTTTTCGCGAGCCAGTTTCTTCGCGTGACGTTTCACAGCGGAAGCTTTAGCGCGCTTACGTTCGGTCGTTGGTTTTTCATAAAACTCACGACGACGAACTTCAGCCAGAACACCTGCTTTCTCGCATGAACGTTTGAAGCGACGCAGTGCTACGTCGAACGGCTCGTTTTCACGTACTTTAATTACCGGCATGTAACTCTCACCTTTAATAAATTCGGTTTGCCGCTGGCATCAACGCCAGCTTATTTCAAAATGGTGCGGAATTTTACTGCAAATGCTGCTGCTTTGTAAAGCACCGATGCGATTTTGAAAGGGACTTTTATAAGGGGGAAGAGTATACACGAGGCTTCTTCCTGGGGCGAACAAAGTTTTACATCAACCCGCCCAGGCTCTACACTGCGCGGTATTGAAACGAGGTAAAACAAGTCATGCGTGTACTGGGTATTGAAACATCCTGCGATGAAACCGGCATCGCGATTTACGACGACGAAAAAGGGCTTCTGGCCAACCAACTGTATAGTCAGGTGAAATTGCACGCTGACTACGGCGGCGTCGTGCCTGAACTGGCCTCTCGTGACCACGTGCGTAAAACGGTTCCCCTGATTCAGGCGGCACTGAAAGAGGCCGGGTTAAGTGCAAAAGATATTGATGCCGTGGCCTATACTGCAGGACCGGGCCTGGTTGGCGCGCTGCTGGTCGGCGCAACGGTAGGGCGTTCGCTGGCCTTCGCGTGGGACGTTCCGGCCATTCCGGTTCACCATATGGAAGGACATCTTCTGGCTCCGATGCTGGAAGCCAATCCGCCAGCGTTCCCGTTTGTGGCGCTGCTGGTCTCCGGCGGTCATACGCAGCTGATTAGCGTAACGGGCATTGGCAAGTATGAGCTGCTGGGCGAATCGATCGACGACGCGGCCGGTGAAGCCTTCGACAAAACTGCCAAGCTGCTGGGCCTGGATTATCCTGGCGGCCCGATGCTGTCGAAAATGGCCGCGCAGGGAACGGAAGGGCGCTTTGTCTTCCCGCGTCCGATGACCGATCGTCCGGGGCTGGATTTTAGTTTCTCCGGTCTGAAAACCTTCGCGGCGAACACCATTCGCAATAACGACGACAGCGAGCAGACGCGTGCCGACATCGCCCGCGCGTTCGAAGATGCGGTGGTGGATACGCTGATGATCAAGTGCAAGCGTGCGCTGGATCAGACGGGCTTTAAGCGCCTGGTGATGGCCGGTGGCGTGAGCGCCAACCGTACGCTGCGCGCGAAGCTTGCCGAAATGATGCAAAAGCGTCGTGGGGAAGTGTTCTACGCGCGTCCAGAATTTTGTACCGATAACGGGGCGATGATCGCCTACGCCGGGATGGTACGCCTGAACGCTGGCGCCACGGCTGACCTGAGCGTGTCCGTGCGTCCGCGCTGGCCGCTGGCGGAGCTGCCTGAGGCGTAAGTCTTTTGCCCGGTGGCGCTGGGCTTACCGGGTCTGCAAAAATCGTAGGCCGGGTCAGGCGAAGCCGCCACCCGGCAATAAACCGCACTACATCCGCAGCATCCCTTTCTCTTCCAGAAACGCAATAATCGTCGCCAGCCCGTCACCCGCCTTCAGGTTGGTAAAGGTCCACGGACGCTCGCCGCGCATGCGATTAGTGTCGCGCTCCATTACCTCCAGCGACGCCCCCACGTACGGCGCGAGGTCGGTTTTATTGATCACCAGAAAATCGGATTTGGTGATCCCCGGCCCGCCTTTGCGCGGGATTTTTTCCCCCTCGGCCACGTCGATCACGTAGATGGTGAGGTCCGCCAGCTCCGGGCTGAAGGTCGCGCTCAGGTTATCCCCGCCGCTTTCGACGAAGATCAGATCCAGATTGCCGAACTTCTCGCTCAAGGCTTCCACCGCTGCCAGGTTCATTGAGGCATCTTCGCGGATGGCGGTGTGCGGACAGCCGCCCGTTTCCACCCCTACGATGCGCTCTGGCTCAAGCGCACCCGCCTCGGTCAGGATGCGCTGATCCTCTTTGGTGTAGATATCGTTAGTCACCACCGCAAGATGATAGGTGTCGCGCATCGCCTTGCAGAGCGCTTCCAGCAGGGCGGTTTTGCCCGACCCTACCGGGCCGCCCACGCCAACGCGCAGGGGATGTTTGTAATCAGCCATATTGACTCCTCAGGAACGGAATAGTCGTGAATATTGGGTTTCGTGGCGTGCGGAGGCGATGGCGGACAGCGGCGTAGCTGCCCCCAGCGCGTCGTCGCCACGTAAAAATGCCTGTTCAAACCCAGCGGCAAAATGGTCGCTCAGGTCGATAATCAGCTGTTGTGCGGCCTGCTGCCCAAACGGCACCAGCTTGACGCCCGCCATCACCGCGCTCTCAATCCAGCTGTAGCCGAGGCTCAGCGCCAGCTCGCGCGCGCTAATGCCCCAGCGCACGCCGAGCCACGCCATACCGCCGAGCTGGCTCTGCATCAACAGCGGCAGCCATTCTGGCGGGCAGGCGGGTTCCCAGCTTTTAACCAGGCGCGTAAAGGCCGCGCCGCGGTTGCGTTCTTCCTCGCGCAGTTCGCGCGTTTCCCGACAGGCGAGCAGGTATGCCGTCCAGCGTTTTGCTGTCGCGACCTCCTGCTTCTCGCAGGCATGATACAGGCGGATAAACAGCGGCAGGTCGACGCAGAAAAAGCTCTGCTCCATTTGCTGGATCTGCCAGCGCCTGAAGGCCTCAGCGTCCGTGATCCACCCGGCCTCGACAGCCCACTCCAGCCCCTGTGACCAGGTATACGATCCGACCGGCAGGCTACTGCTGGAGAGCTGCATCAGGCGCAGCCGCTGGCGGGCGTGCTCCATCAGCTCATCAGCGCCAGCAGGGCAGAGACGATCAGCCCGCCGCCGAAGGTCTTACGCAGGCCGTCGTGACGGCGCAGCAGCAGCCCTGCCGCGAAGCTGGCGCACAGCACCGTGGCACTGGCTAACATAAATCCGCTGGTAAAGAGCCAGAAGCTGTGGCCGGACATCTCCACGCCGTGCGCCCAGCCGTGGAACATCGCCAGGGCTGGAACCGCCAGCAGCAGGCGATTTTCAGTCTTAAACATCATCACGCCGCAGACCGCCAGTGAGGCGATAATCAGCATCTCCATGCCGCTAAAGCCGCCGAGCAGGCTGCCCGTAACGGCGCCAGCCAGCATCATGCCGAGCGTTGCTAACGGCAGCAGCAGCTTGCGGCCGCTCAGGGCGGACAGCACGCCAGCCCCCGTCAGCATCAGCAGGTGATCCAGCCCGGTCAGCGGATGGAGAAAACCTGCCTGAAAGCTGTCGGTTCCGTGCCCGGGATGGGCAAGCGCCGGAACGGAAAAGGCCAGCAGAAACAGCGGTAAATACTTACGCATGATGAGTCCTTAATGTGAATGAGCGTGGGAGTGGCCATGACTGTGGGCATCGCTGGTGTAAGCGCCCGCTTCTGGTTCAAAGGGCAGGCTGGCGAAGGTCACCTCCAGCCCGAACTGACGTAGCATGTCGTCGAGAACGTGATCGTGGTGGTAGCGCATTTCGCCGGGCATGATTTGCAGCGGTACGTGGCGGTTGCCCAGGTGATAACAGGCGCGGGCGAGCAGGAACGGGTCGGCACAGCGCACCACGGAAACCGACTCCGGGGCGGCGATCACTTCGATCACTTCGCTGCCATCGTCGGTAGTCAGCAGGTCGCCCCCGCGCAGCAACAGGCCGCGCGGCAGCATTAGCCCGGCTTCGCGGCCGTCGTTCAGCGCCACGCGGGCGCGGCTTTTTACCCGCACGTCAATCGGCAGCGTAACGCTGGCGGTGACGGGGTGCGCGTGGTCCAGGCGTTGGGTTAAATAAATCATCATCACTCCTCAAAACAGAAAATAGCGTTGCGCCATCGGCAAAACTTCTGCCGGTTCGCTGGTGATCAATTCGCCGTCGACGCGAACCTCATAGGTTTGCGAGTCAACGGTGATATTCGGCTGTAAATCGTTGTGGATCATGTCGGCCTTTTTCACCGTCCGGCAGCCTTTCACCACCGCGGTGGCGCTTTGCAATCCGAGCCGCTGCGGAATGCCGCTGGCATCAGCGGCCTGCGAGACAAACGTTAGCCGCGTGGCGTGGCGTGCGGCACCAAGTGCACCAAACATCGGGCGGTAATGCACCGGCTGCGGCGTAGGGATCGAGGCGTTGATGTCGCCCATCGGCGCGCAGGCGATCATCCCGCCTTTGACGATGGTGGCGGGTTTGACGCCAAAGAAAGCGGGGGACCAGACCACCAGATCCGCCAGCTTGCCCGCCTCAATAGAACCGACCTCATGGGCGATGCCGTGGGTAAGAGCCGGATTAATGGTGTATTTGGCGACATAGCGCTTCACGCGGAAGTTGTCGTTCTCGCCTGTCTCTTCCGGCAGTGCGCCGCGCTGCACCTTCATGCGGTGCGCCACCTGCCAGGTGCGGATAATCACTTCCCCCACGCGGCCCATGGCCTGTGAATCTGACGAGGTGAGCGAGAACGCGCCGATATCGTGCAGCACGTCTTCGGCGGCGATGGTTTCCCGACGAATACGGGATTCCGCAAATGCCACGTCCTCGGCGATATCCGGGTCGAGATGGTGACAGACCATCAGCATGTCCAGGTGCTCGTCGATGGTATTCACCGTGTAGGGCAGCGTCGGGTTGGTGGAGGAGGGCAAAATATTCGGGTGCGCGCAGGCGGTGATGATATCCGGCGCATGGCCGCCGCCCGCCCCTTCGGTGTGGAAGGTGTGGATGGTGCGCCCGGCGATGGCGGCCAGCGTGTCTTCGACAAAACCGGACTCGTTCAGCGTGTCGCTGTGTAGCGCCACCTGAATATCCATCTCTTCAGCGACCTCCAGCGAGCAGTTGATTGCCGCAGGCGTCGCGCCCCAGTCTTCGTGGATCTTAAGCCCGATGGCGCCAGCCGCGATCTGCTCGCGCAGCGCGTCCGGGTTTGAACCGTTCCCTTTGCCCAGCAGGCCAATATTCACCGGCAGCGTATCGGCGGCCTGCAGCATGCGGGCGATATACCACGGCCCCGGCGTGCAGGTGGTGGCGTTTGTACCTGCCGCAGGGCCGGTGCCGCCGCCGATCATGGTGGTGACGCCAGAGACCAGCGCCTCTTCCGCCTGCTGCGGACAGATCCAGTGGATGTGGGTGTCGATCCCGCCAGGGGTGACGATCTTCCCTTCGGCGGCGATCACTTCCGTTGCCGCGCCAATCGGGATCGTCACGCCGGGCTGAATGTCCGGGTTTCCGGCTTTGCCGACGGCGAAGATCCGCCCATCTTTTACGCCGATATCCGCTTTCACGATCCCCCAGTGATCGACGATCAGCGCGTTGGTGAGCACCAGATCCACGCAGTCGTCGGCGGTCATCTGCCCCTGTCCCATGCCGTCGCGGATCACTTTTCCGCCGCCGAATTTAACCTCTTCGCCGTAGATCGTGAGATCGTCTTCCACTTCGATCCACAGCTCGCTGTCGGCCAGCCGCACTTTATCCCCGGTAGTGGGGCCGAACATATCGGCATACGCCTGGCGTGAAATCTCAGCCATGTTTCACCTCGCCCATGACCTCGCCGCGAAAACCAAAAATGCGCTGCGCGCCCGTCACCTGCACCAGCGCCACTTCCCGCTTCTGGCCGGGCTCGAAGCGCACGGCAGTACCGGCCGGGATGTTGAGTCGGTAGCCTCGGGTGGCTTCGCGATCGAATTTCAACGCCGGGTTGACCTCGTAAAAGTGGTAATGCGAGCCGACCTGGATCGGCCTGTCGCCGTGGTTTTCCACGATCACACTTCGGGTTTCGCGCCCGACGTTGAGCGCAATGTTGCCGGACTGGATCCGGTATTCGCCTGGGATCATCACGCGCTCCTTACACGATCGGATTGTGGACGGTGACGAGCTTGGATCCATCCGGGAAGGTGGCTTCCACCTGGATATCCGGGATCATCTCCGGCACGCCCTCCATCACCTGATCGCGCGTCAGGACGTGGCGGCCGGCTTCCATCAGCGAGGCGACGGTTTCGCCATCGCGCGCGCCTTCCATAATAAAGGCGCTGATCAGCGCGACCGATTCCGGGTAGTTGAGCTTTACCCCGCGCGCGAGGCGGCGTTCGGCAACCAGCGCGGCGGTGAACAGCAACAGCTTGTCTTTTTCTCTGGGAGTCAGTTCCATAGCGTTTCTCTTATGTCTGCCAGATACGCGGCGAACAGGCGGTTTTGGGGGTTAAAAGCGGGCGAAGCGACTGCCAGATATCGCGCATCACCCGCTGGCAAATGAGGTTGTCGTGGGAGAGAAAACGCACCGACAGCAGGTCGTCGGTGAGCGTCGCCCCGCCAAAGTTTTCCAGTGGGGCGAGCCGCTCGCGCACTGTATCAAGATGAGCTTCCCGGGCCGGGTAGAACAGCAGCGTGCCGACCCACGGATGGCCTGCGACGGGCGACAGATCGCCATCGCTAAGATGCAGTCGCTCAATCAGACGCGGCTCGCCATCCACCCACACCTCAAGGCGGCTCTCCAGCGTGCCGTGGCTGAAGGATTCGTTTATCACCGGACGGCCCAGACAGTACAGCTCCCACGCCAGCAGCGTGCTGGTGGCCTTAAGATGGAAGACGGAACGCAGCGCGGCGTTAGCGCCGGGGAAAATTATGGTGTCCTGCGGCAGCCACTCCAGCGTGGCCTCTTCGTCGAGGTAAAAATGCTGATTCAGACAGGCCAGCGGGCCGCTGCTGCGATAGAACTTGCTGGCGCCGGGCATGGTGATGAGGGCATGGCTTTTGGCGTCGAGCCGCACGGAAATATCCAGCGTATCCCCGCCCACAATCCCGCCTGGCGGATGCAGCAGGTAAAGGTGACAGGTTTCCCCTTCGGGATAAAACGGGCGCTGAACGGTGAGCGGCCCGGTGTGACGCGCGGAATGGAGGAGGGTTTTCTCAGGGGTATAACAAAACTGGAGGGCAAGCGTGGCCTGCCAGCCTTTGTATGAATTATCAGTGACCTGAGTTGCTAACATGGTGCTTCCATTTCCACACTATCGGGGTACGTTTCAGTATGCCCTGGCGGAAATGAAGGCTGTCATATGAGTCGCTTATGGATGGGGCCTGTATTTTGGGGCTGCGGTGGAAGGGTTCCGTTCACTATGGTTTTTCTGCTTTATGGGTATCCCGCTGCGGTGAACGTGTTAAGGGGGCCACCGCGGCCCCCTTATCACGTTCACGGGTTCCGGAATGTCATATTCTGTTGGTCATAAAGTGAACGGAACAATTCCACTAAAAGTAAATAAAACCTTACCGCGTCTCTCTCTTCTTCCGCTTTAACCGCGCCCAGATCTTCGTCTCCTGGCGACGCCACAGGCGCTGAATGTTGTCATGATGACGCAGCAGGATCAGGCACGAGAGCATCGATACCGGGAAGGTAAACTGCGGTTTGAACCACCAGACATAAAACGGAGCGATCAGCGCGCTGACGATGGCGCCCAGCGATGAATAGCCGCTCAGCAGGATGGTCAGCAGCCAGGTGCCCGCCATCACGCCAGTGAGATCCCAGCCGATCGGCGCAATCGCGCCAAACGCGGTTGCAACGCCTTTACCGCCTTTAAAACCAAAGAAAACGGGCCAGATATGGCCGACGCAAGCGGCGATAGCAATCAGCCCCAGCCAGAAGGGTGTGACGCCCAGCGCATACGCACCCCAGACGGGGAGCATTCCTTTCAGAACATCAAAAATCAAAACCGCTACGGCTGCTC
The DNA here is from genome assembly GCF_013179605.1 of Enterobacter sp. CM29. Classification (NCBI taxonomy): domain Bacteria; kingdom Pseudomonadati; phylum Pseudomonadota; class Gammaproteobacteria; order Enterobacterales; family Enterobacteriaceae; genus Enterobacter; species Enterobacter sp. CM29. Next base: position 18,630 of record NZ_JABMCU010000019.1, read on the forward strand.
CCTTGCCGCCAATTCGTAGTACATTGGTCGCCCCCGGATTCCCGGAACCACTTTCACGCGGGTCAGGCAACCCGGCGATGCGGCAGACCAGAATGGCGCTGGAGATTGAGCCGCAAAGGTAGGCGAGGATAATCATTCCAGGCGCGATTGCACTCATAACGCTGTTCCGTTTTGAAAATGTATCTGTATTCTCAGCATCTGTGGATAATACGCATAATTCGCCGGAAGTGGTATCCGGTTTAGCCAAAAAGCAGGCAGGTCGTGATGGATATTGTATTTATAGAGCAACTTTCGGTAATCACCACAATCGGTGTTTACGACTGGGAACAGACCATCGAGCAGAAACTGGTGTTCGATATCGAAATGGGCTGGGATAACCGCAAGTCAGCAAAAAGCGATGATGTGAATGACTGTCTGAGCTACGCCGACATCAGTGAAGCGGTAGTTGGCCACGTGGAAGGGCAACGATTTGCGCTGGTGGAACGCGTGGCGGAAGAGGTAGCGGACCTGCTACTGAGCAAATTTAACTCCCCGTGGGTGCGCATCAAACTAAGCAAGCCGGGCGCGGTGGCGCGCGCCGCCAACGTGGGCGTCATCATTGAGCGTGGCACAAATCTGAAAGAAAAAGATTTAACGTCATAATTGCTAAACCATTTTAGGTTATATCGGTCTTAAAGCTGTATGTTTCACGGTAGCCGTTGTGGCGACCGTTTTTTTATATCTTTTTAGGGGTTTATAGATGAGCGATATGCACTCGCTGCTGGTGGCGGCAATTCTGGGTGTGGTCGAAGGATTGACGGAGTTTTTGCCGGTGTCCAGTACGGGCCATATGATTATCGTTGGCCATCTCCTGGGCTTTGAAGGCGATACCGCAAAGACGTTTGAGGTGGTGATTCAGCTGGGCTCTATTCTGGCGGTGGTCGTCATGTTCTGGCGTCGTCTGTTTGGTCTGATCGGCATCCACTTCGGGCGTTTACCGCAGCGTGAAGGAGAGGGCAAGGGGCGCCTGACGCTGATTCATATTCTGCTGGGGATGATCCCGGCGGTGGTGCTGGGGCTGGTGTTCCACGACACCATAAAATCGCTTTTCAACCCGATTAACGTGATGTACGCGCTGGTTGTCGGCGGCTTCCTGCTGATTGCCGCCGAAGTGCTGAAGCCAAAAACCCCGCGTGCAGAAGGTCTGGACGATATGACGTATCGCCAGGCGTTTATGATTGGCTGCTTCCAGTGTCTGGCGCTGTGGCCGGGCTTCTCCCGTTCAGGGGCAACCATTTCCGGCGGGATGCTGATGGGCGTGAGCCGTTACGCGGCGTCTGAGTTCTCGTTCCTGCTGGCGGTACCGATGATGATGGGCGCCACCGCACTGGATCTCTACAAAAGCATCGGCTTCCTGACCGTAGGCGACATTCCGATGTTCGCCGTGGGCTTTATCACCGCCTTTATCGTGGCGCTGATTGCCATCAAAACCTTCCTGCAACTGATTAAGCGTATCTCGTTTATTCCGTTCGCGATCTACCGCTTTATCGTCGCGGCTGCCGTGTACGTGGTCTTCTTCTGATGACCGACCGCCCTCAGTCTTTCGGCTGAGGGCAACGTTTTTCCTTCCACGCCGCAACCGCATCAATCCGCCGTTTCGTCAGCTCTTCGCGGATCTCCGGGCCTTTAAACCCTGCCTCCACCACCTCTTTCGTTGGCACCGCTTTTGCGATTTCCCACGCCTCGCGCAGCAAAAGACCCTGCGGATAATCGGACGCTTCAAACCCGGTACGGCCGCGCACGTCCGCTTCGCTGGTCAGCGCAATTTGCTCCACGCGCTGCGGCTTGCGCCAGGCGTCGATGTTATCGAACAGCCTGACGATGGTGGCGGGTTTCAGGATCGGGAAGGTGTGGATCAGGTCGTGGAACTCGGCGACCAGTTTTGCCAGATCGCGAATGTCATTCGGCACGCGCAGGCGCTGGCAAAGCCCTTCAACCAGCTTTACGCCAGCCGGACCGTGCCCGTGGTGGCGTGGCCACAACTCCTTTGGCGTTAACCCCTTGCCGAGGTCATGGCAGAGGGTGGAAAAGCGCACGTCCACTTCAGGGCTGAGCATAGCGGCCATGCTCAGCGTCATCAGGGTGTGAATGCCGGTATCAATTTCCGGGTGCCATTTCGCCGGGGCGGGCACGCCAAACAGCGCGTCTATTTCCGGGAACAGCACTTTCAGCGCCCCGCAGTCGCGCAGAACCTGGAAAAAGACCTGTGGGTTGCGGGTGGTCAGGGCGTTTTCGGTCTCTTTCCAGACGCGTTCTGGCGTCAGGTGTTCCAGCTCGCCCGCGTCGGTCATGGCCGTCATCAGCGCCATCGTCTCGTCGGCGATACGGAAGCTCAGATGGGCATAACGGGCGGCAAAACGCGCCACGCGCAGTACGCGAAGCGGATCTTCAGAAAAGGCGGGGGAAATATGGCGTAAAAGACGATCGCGCAGATCGTTCTGGCCGCCGTAGGCGTCGATGATATGTCCGTTTTCGTCCTGCGCCAGGGCGTTAATGGTGAGATCGCGGCGCAGTAAGTCCTGCTCCAGCGTTACATCCGGCGCGGCATAGCAGGTGAAGCCGGTATAACCGGAACCCGATTTCCGTTCGGTACGCGCCAGGGCGTACTCTTCGCGGCTTTTCGGATGGAGGAACACAGGAAAATCGCGGCCTACCTGCTGGTAGCCCGCGTCAATCATCGCTTCGGGCGTGGCACCGACCACGACCCAATCTTTATCTTTGACCGGCAGACCTAATAACGCATCACGTACCGCACCACCGACCAGATAACTCTTCACGCCAACACTCCCGTTTTCTCTTTTCGCAAGATGATACGTAAGTGTGGCAGAGAAGACGAGTTAGTTCATCCAGCGGTCTTTACGTTTACGGCTTGGGATAAGGTGAGGAAGCACCAGACCCAGCACCAGACCGACGCCCAGTACGCCGCCGCCATACATAAACCACTGCATGATGATGGTGCGTTGTTTGTCATCCAGCTGTAGATTAGCGGCGTTTACTTTCTTCTGTGCGACGATCAGCTCATTTTTCAGCTTCTGATTTTCGTCTTTCAGACCGGCGATCACGCTGTCGCTTTGCGCCACTTTCTGCTGCATCTCTGCGGTGCGCTGGTTCCAGGTACCGTCAATGTTGTTCAGCTTATCGGTCAGGGTTTTCACCTGATTTTCCAGATCCGGCACGCGGGTGCGCAGGCTTGGCACTGTGCTTAGCTCTTTCAGCGGGATCCATGAGGTGCGGCCAGAGCTGTCACGAACCTGACCGTAATTGGTGTCTGCGTTAGTTTGCAGCAGAGTCACTTCCTCGCCGGCATTTACCGTACCCACGAGGCGATAATTGTCTCCAGGGCCGCTGCGTACCCAGGTATTCAGTTCATCAGAAACGTAACGTTTCTCTTCAGCGTGGACCGCGGTTGCGGCGCTAAAAGCGAGTAAAGTAAGTCCAATCAGGCGTAATTTAAGCATATCAGTCGTTATTTTCATAAAAAGTGGAACGATAGTAGTGGTATCAGTGTCGCTACGCAAAGGATTCATCATCAATCGGAATCATCTGTGTCATGATTTCCACCGCTTTAAACTTTTACGCCCGTCAAATTGCTCATTGCGTGGCAATTTGGCGCAAAATACTATGTACTGACAAACAAATGGCGAGGAAGTTCGCCTTCATCGACGCGTCTGTGACGCACGCAAAAGTACAAGGCTATGGCACAAGAGATCGAATTAAAGTTTATCGTCGAAAAAGACAGCGCTGACGCGCTCCGCCAGCATCTGAATACGCTGTCCGGCGAGCACCATGAACCCGTACAGCTGCTCAACATCTATTACGAAACGCCGGACAACTGGCTGCGCAACCACGATATGGGCCTGCGCATCCGTGGTGCGAACGGGCGCTACGAGATGACGATGAAAATCGCCGGTCGCGTGGTGGGCGGTTTGCACCAGCGTCCGGAATACAATATCGACATCAGTAAGCCAGAACTTGAGCTGGATCGTTTTCCGGCGGAAGTGTGGCCGGAAGGGGCGCTGCCCGCAACGCTGTCGACAGAGGCGCAACCGCTGTTCAGCACCGATTTCTGGCGCGAGAAATGGCTGGTGACGGAAGGCAAGAGCCGTATTGAGATCGCGTTTGATCGGGGTGAAATTAAGGCTGGTGAAGAGCAGGAGCCGATCTGCGAGCTGGAGCTTGAACTGCTGGAAGGTGAGGCGAGCGACGTGCTGAAGCTGGCGCACAAGCTGGTGAACCAGCCTGGCCTGCGTCAGGGCAGCCTGAGTAAAGCGGCGCGCGGCTATCACCTGGCCGCCGGGAATGCGCCGCGCGTGCTGCGAGAAACCCCGATTCTGCGCGTTGTGCCGAAAGCCTCCGTTGAGCAGGGCATGGAAGCGGCGCTGGAGCTGGCGCTCTCTCAGTGGCAGTACCACGAGGAGCTGTGGGCGCGTAACGTGAAAAATGCCAAAAAACAGGTGCTCGCTGCTATGGGTCTGGTGCGTCACACCCTGGCGTTGTTCGGCGGTATTGTACCGCGTAAAGCCAGCGCTCACTTACGTGATCTGCTCACTCAAACCGAAACGCTGATGCTTTCTGACGTGTCGGCACAAACGGCGATCTACAGCCCGCAAAACGCCAGCGCGAAACTGGCGTTGACCGAATTTCTGGTGACGCGCGGCTGGCGCATTTTCCTCGATGCGAAAGGGCAGACTAAAATCGCGGAAAACTTCAAACGTTTTGCGGATATCCACCTCTCCCGTCACGCGGCCGAGCTGCGAACCACCTTCGCGCATCCGCTGGGCGACCAGTATGGCGATCAGCTTCCCCGCCTGGCGCGTAACATCGACAGCATGTTGCTGCTGTCAGGTGCGTATGAGGGCGTGAAGGCGCAGGCCTGGCTGGAGAACTGGCAGGGGCTTAAGCATGCCATCGAGACCCGTCAGCAGATTGAGATCGAGCATTTCCGCAACGAGGCCATTTCGCAGGATCCGTACTGGCTGCACAGCGGAAAACGTTAATTCTGGCAAGGAACCCCTGATATGCCGCTTTCTTCGCAGTTACAGCAGCACTGGCAGACCGTTTGTGAACGCCTGCCTGAGTCGTTACCCGCGTCATCGTTAAGCGAGCAGGCGAAAAGCGTGCTCACGTTCAGTGATTTTGTGCAGGAGAGCGTCAGCGCTTACCCGGACTGGCTGGCAGCGCTGGAAAGCGCGCCGCCGCAGGCTGACGAGTGGCGGCATTATGCTGGCTGGCTGCAAACCGCGCTGGCAGAGGTGGCAGATGAACCCACGCTGATGCGCGTTCTGCGTCAGTTCCGCCGCCGGGTGATGGTACGCATTGCCTGGGCGCAGGCGCTGGAGCTGGTGAGTGAAGAGAGCACCTTGCAGCAGTTGAGCGAGCTGGCGCAGACGCTGATCGTCGCCGCGCGGGACTGGCTCTACGCCGCCTGCTGTAAAGAGTGGGGCACGCCGTGCAGCGAAGACGGGGTTCCGCAACCGCTGTTGATTCTGGGGATGGGCAAGCTGGGCGGCTGCGAGCTCAATTTTTCCTCAGACATCGACCTGATTTTTGCCTGGCCGGAGAACGGCACCACGCGCGGCGGTCGTCGCGAGCTGGACAACGCCCAGTTCTTTACCCGCCTGGGGCAACGGCTGATTAAGGCGCTGGATCAGCCCACCCAGGATGGTTTTGTCTACCGCGTGGACATGCGTCTGCGTCCGTTTGGCGATAGCGGGCCACTGGTGCTGAGCTTTGCCGCGCTGGAAGATTATTACCAGGAGCAGGGGCGCGACTGGGAGCGTTACGCGATGGTCAAAGCGCGGATCATGGGCGACAGCGACGATGCCTACGCCAACGAGCTGCGCGCCATGCTGCGCCCGTTCGTGTTCCGCCGCTACATCGACTTTAGCGTTATCCAGTCCCTGCGAAATATGAAAGGGATGATTGCCCGCGAGGTGCGTCGCCGTGGCCTGAAGGACAACATCAAGCTCGGCGCGGGCGGTATTCGTGAGATCGAATTTATCGTCCAGGTCTTCCAGCTGATACGCGGCGGGCGTGAACCTTCTCTGCAATCCCGCTCGCTGCTGCCGACGCTGAGCGCTATCGAGCAGCTGCATCTGCTGCCGGAAGGCGATGCGCAAACGCTGCGTGACGCTTATCTCTTCCTGCGTCGTCTGGAAAATTTGCTGCAAAGTATCAACGACGAACAGACCCAGACGTTACCGGGCGATGAGCTGAACCGGGCGCGTCTGGCCTGGGGGATGCGGGTGGATGACTGGGCAGCGCTGACGGAACGGCTGGAAGCGCATATGGCGGGCGTGCGCCGCATCTTTAACGATCTGATCGGCGACGACGAAAGTGAATCGCAGGACGATGCGCTCTCCGAGCACTGGCGCGAACTGTGGCAGGACGCGCTTCAGGAAGATGACACCACGCCGGTGCTGGCGCACTTAAGCGACGATGCCCGCCATCGCGTGGTGGCGTTGATTGCTGATTTCCGTCTCGAACTGAACAAACGCGCCATTGGCCCGCGCGGTCGGCAGGTGCTGGATCATCTGATGCCGCATCTGCTGAGCGATGTCTGCTCCCGCGAGGATGCGCCGGTGCCGCTGTCGCGCATGATGCCGCTCCTGAGCGGGATCGTCACGCGTACCACCTACCTTGAACTGTTAAGTGAGTTTCCCGGCGCGCTGAAGCATCTGATTTCCCTTTGCGCCGCCTCCCCGATGGTGGCGAACAAGCTGGCGCGTTATCCGCTGCTGCTCGACGAACTGCTCGACCCGAATACGCTCTATCAGCCGACGGCGACGGATGCTTACCGCGACGAGCTGCGTCAGTATCTGCTGCGCGTGCCGGAAGAGGACGAAGAGCAACAGCTTGAGGCGCTGCGTCAGTTTAAGCAGGCACAGATGTTGCGCGTGGCGGCGGCAGATATCGCCGGTACCCTGCCGGTAATGAAAGTGAGCGATCACTTAACCTGGCTGGCGGAAGCGATCATCGACGCGGTGGTCCACCAGGCGTGGGTGCAGATGGTGGCCCGCTACGGGCAGCCGAAGCACCTTGCTGACCGTGAAGGCCGCGGTTTTGCGGTGGTGGGTTACGGCAAGCTGGGCGGCTGGGAGCTGGGCTACAGCTCCGATCTGGATCTGATTTTCCTGCACGACTGTCCGGTTGACGTGATGACCGACGGCGAGCGCGAAATCGACGGGCGGCAGTTCTACCTGCGCCTGGCCCAGCGCATCATGCACCTGTTCAGCACTCGCACCTCATCCGGCATTCTGTATGAAGTGGATGCGCGTCTGCGCCCGTCCGGCGCGGCAGGCATGCTGGTTACCTCCACGGAGGCTTTTGCCGACTATCAGAAGAACGAAGCCTGGACGTGGGAGCATCAGGCGCTGGTGCGCGCCCGCGTGGTGTACGGCGATCCGCAGCTCAAAACGCAGTTCGATGCGATCCGCAAGGCGGTCATGACGACCCCGCGCGAAGGCTGTACGCTGCAAACCGAAGTGCGGGAAATGCGTGAGAAAATGCGCGCGCACCTTGGCAACAAACATCGCGATCGCTTTGATATCAAAGCTGATGAGGGCGGGATTACCGATATTGAGTTTATCACTCAGTATCTGGTGCTGTTGCACGCGCACGATAAGCCGAAGCTGACCCGCTGGTCGGATAACGTGCGCATACTGGAACTGCTGGCGCAGAACGACATTATGGATGAGCAGGAGGCGCAGGCATTAACCCGCGCCTACACCACGCTGCGTGACGAGCTGCACCATCTGGCCTTACAGGAACAGCCGGGCCATGTGGCGCTGGACGGTTTCACCGATGAACGCGCGCAGGTGACCGCAAGCTGGCAGAAGTGGCTGGTGGAACCGTGCGTAACAAAACAAGTGTGATATTATCGCGCGCAAATTGTGAATCTTTCTGGAGTCAGGAATGAAAGTAACACTGCCAGAGTTTGAACGTGCTGGAGTTATGGTTGTCGGGGATGTGATGCTGGATCGCTACTGGTATGGGCCGACCAGCCGTATCTCTCCGGAAGCGCCGGTGCCGGTAGTTAAGGTCGACACCATTGAAGAACGTCCAGGCGGCGCGGCAAACGTGGCGATGAACATAGCCTCGCTGGGCGCGCATTCGCGTCTGGTGGGCCTGACCGGCATTGACGATGCGGCGCGTGCGCTGAGCCAGTCGCTGGCGGACGTGAACGTGAAGTGCGACTTCGTTTCTGTTCCGACCCACCCAACCATCACCAAGCTGCGCGTGCTGTCGCGCAACCAGCAGCTGATCCGCCTCGACTTTGAGGAAGGGTTCGAAGGCGTTGATCCTGAGCCGCTGCACGAGCGCATTAGCCAGGCGCTGGGCAATATCGGCGCGCTGGTGCTGTCTGATTATGCCAAAGGTGCGCTGGCGAGCGTGCAGACCATGATCCAGCTGGCGCGCAAAGCCAGCGTTCCGGTGCTGATCGACCCGAAAGGCACCGATTTTGAGCGCTATCGCGGCGCAACCCTCCTGACGCCCAACCTCTCTGAGTTCGAAGCGGTGGCGGGCAAGTGCAAAACTGAAGAAGAGCTGGTTGAGCGCGGCATGAAAATCATCGCTGATTTCGAGCTGTCTGCGCTGCTGGTGACCCGTTCAGAACAGGGCATGACGCTGCTGCAACCGGGCAAGGCGCCGCTGCATATGCCAACCCAGGCGCAGGAAGTGTACGACGTGACCGGTGCCGGTGATACGGTGATCGGCGTGCTGGCGGCGACGCTGGCGGCGGGTAACACTCTGGAAGAAGCGTGCTACTTCGCGAACGCCGCGGCGGGCGTGGTCGTCGGTAAACTCGGAACCTCCACCGTTTCGCCAATCGAGCTGGAAAATGCGGTGCGTGGGCGTGCGGATACCGGCTTTGGCGTCATGACCGAAGACGAGCTGAAAGTGGCCGTTGCCGCCGCGCGCAAACGCGGTGAAAAAGTGGTGATGACGAACGGCGTGTTCGACATCCTGCATGCGGGTCATGTCTCGTATCTGGCGAATGCGCGCAAGCTGGGCGACCGCCTGATTGTGGCGGTCAACAGCGATGCCTCAACCAAACGTCTGAAGGGTGAAACGCGTCCGGTGAACCCGCTGGAGCAGCGCATGATAGTGCTCGGCGCGCTGGAAGCGGTGGACTGGGTGGTCTCATTTGAAGAAGACACCCCGCAGCGCCTGATTGCCGGAATTCTGCCTGACCTGCTGGTGAAGGGCGGTGATTACAAGCCAGAGCAAATCGCAGGTAGCGAAGAGGTCTGGGCGAATGGCGGTGAAGTGATGGTGCTCAACTTTGAGGACGGGTGTTCAACCACTAACATCATTAAGAAGATCCAGAAAGACAGTCAGTAAAAAACGGGCCAGTTGGCCCGTTTTTTTATGTCGGGTGGCGGCTGCGCCTTACCCGACCTACGCGTTCATGTAGGCCCGGTAAGGCGTAGCCGCCACCGGGCACAACAGGCCGCACTATGCCTGGTCATCCACCGGTGGAATAGCTGGCGCTGGCTTCACCTCTTCCGGCGCATTGCGGCTCTCCAGCTCGCTCAGACGCTGTTCCAGCAGCGCCAGCTTCTCGCGGGTGCGTAGCAGCACCTGCGTCTGCACGTCAAACTCTTCGCGGCTGACTAAATCAAGGCGAACCAACTGTGCCTGCAACGTCTGGCGAATTTTCTTCTCAACGTCATCACCAAACTCACGAATACCTTTCGGCATGGACTCATGAACCTGACGCGCGATCTGCTCAATTTTCTTTGGGTCAATCATTGTCGTTTCCCTTGATGAAAAGGTGTTAGTGCCTATTGTAGCGCGTCATGCCGCGGGTTAAACAAAATTGTTTGAAGCTTATGCATTGCCCAGGGTAATCAATAGCGTTATAGTTATCTCGCTTATTCTCAGGGCGGGGCGAAATTCCCCACCGGCGGTAAATCAGCTTAACGCTGAAAGCCCGCGAGCGCTTTGGGTGAATTCTCAAAGGTCAGCAGATCCGGTGTAATTCCGGGGCCGACGGTTAGAGTCCGGATGGGAGAGAGTAACGATCCAGTCGGGCAAGGCCCGCTCACGTTATTTTTTTGCCGCTAGTACGGCGCTCCTAAGACTGCCCTGATTCTGGTAACCATAAAGTTAATGAGGTTTTTTTACCATGAATCAGACGCTACTTTCCTCTTTTGGCACTTCAACTCAACGTGTTGAACATGCACTGGATGCACTGCGCGAAGGCCGCGGTGTGATGGTGCTTGACGATGAAAACCGTGAAAACGAAGGCGACATGATTTTTGCCGCCGAGAACATGACCGTTGAGCAGATGGCGCTGACCATCCGTCACGGTAGCGGCATCGTATGCCTGTGCATCACCGAAGACCGTCGCCAGCAGCTTGATCTGCCGATGATGGTTGAAAACAACACCAGCGCCTTTGGTACCGGCTTCACCGTGACCATTGAAGCGGCACATGGCGTCACCACCGGGGTGTCGGCGGCTGACCGCCTGACTACTGTGCGTGCAGCGATTGCTGATGGTGCAAAACCCTCCGATCTGCACCGCCCTGGTCATGTCTTCCCGCTGCGCGCGCAGCCGGGCGGCGTGCTGACCCGTGGTGGTCATACCGAAGCGACCATCGATCTGGTGACGCTGGCTGGCTTCAAACCCGCAGGCGTGCTGTGCGAACTGACCAACGATGATGGCACCATGGCGCGCGCGCCGGAGTGCATCACCTTTGCGCGTCTGCACAATATGCCAGTGGTGACGATTGAAGACCTGGTTGAATACCGCCGGGCGCATGAGCGTAAAGCCAGCTGAACATGCTGATGTGAAAAAGCCGGGGAAACCCGGCTTTTTTGTTTCTAGTGGTAGTTAATTTTGAACAGTACCACGGTTTCAAACGGCCCGGACTGAATCGCTTTTCCTTCATCCCGCGAAAGTTCAGCCGTGTAGTTTTGCTCAAGATTCATCATATCGCCCGTAAAATCGGCGTATTCCTTGTACTGGTTGAATGTGTAAGGCTCCGTTCCGTTAAGAATACGCAGCTTTAACCCATTCCCTATCAGTACCGCGGTGTCGTCTGCGCTGAGCGTTTCGGTTGTGTAAAATGACGAGTCCATCTTAAATCCGTCCGAGCACTGGGCATCCTGCACTTTGGTGGTTCGTATTGAAAACATGCGAATACGCTTCTGCTGATTCACAATGTCGCGCGCACTGAAAGTGCCGAAGTCGATCTCCTGATTCTCAGGGTAAATGCTAAACGTCGCCCCGCAATCAAGGACCGTAATGTTTTGCAGCCCGTTGATGTGATACTTCAGGTTCTTCGCGTCGGCCATCTGATTAACGCCGCCCTTACCGTCAAATTGCACAACGATGTAATCGCTGAGCGAACTGACATAGCCATGCGGCGGCACAGCCTTTATTCTCACGAAAAGTCGTAATCGGGCGACGAATGTGCGCGAAATATGGATATCATCCGGATTACCAGAGCAAATGCGATTCTCCCAACCCATCTGGCGGATTTGAGCAGGGGTGTAAATAGTGATGTTATTGTTGTCCAGACACTGGCGGGTATCCACGCCGTTGGGCTGACCTGTAGCATCGTAATCTATACCTTCATAGGTGACGCCCAGCTCATAATAGGGATCAGTTGCGGTAGGATAAGGATTTACCCAGGCAAAGACATCTTCCGGCTTAAAATTGCTCGAGACGTTGTTGTCACACGTCACCGGAATCCTAATGTCATCAGACTCCCATATTTTTTGGCCAATTTGGGCGTTGCTGGGTATGGCAAAGGGGGAGATCGTTTTTGTCTCCTCGACGGAACCGCCAGAGCCACCCAGATAACAGTTAAGCGCCATCGCATCTTCCAAAGGTAGCGCTGAAAGCAGCAATGTAAGCAGGACAATAGCGAGCTTTCGCATCTTTATCGATTTTCCGTTCGGTAAGTTTACATTGCGCCGTTCCGGTGCACTGCACGTCGACTTTTTTCAGGGCACCGTAATCGTCGATATAGCCGATGCTGTAATAACTACCGTGGTAATCGCCGGTAGACGCGGTTGCCGTGGCGAAAGGCGCAATCATCAGACTGTCAAAACCCGGCAGCATGGTTTTAGCATTTTTGCTCAGCCACGCCAGCGTGATGTAGTACGGCGTAGGGTTGTGGACCGTGAGCCCATCCGCGTTGGCGGAAATTTCCATTCGCATTTCAGTCAGTTCGCCGGATTTTTTGCTAATCGCTTCTGGACGCCAGAACAGCTTAATTCGGCTCTGCATTGCTACCTGCATCACGCTGCGCTCCTCGCTGGCGCTGGTGTTTTTTGGCGGTACTTCACGCAGGTTGAAATAAAACAGCGATTCCCTGTCTCCTGGCAGCTGGCGAGTAGTGGCTTGTTTAACAATCCTTATCTGCGACGAGGTGCCCGCTTCGATACGTTGAATGGGGGGAAGCGCCATAAAGTGCGTATCTTCTTTTTGTCCCTTTTCATCTTCAATCCAGGAGAGCGCCAGATAAGGCAGCACCTTGCTCTGATTGTCCACTTTCAGGCTGCTGGCCTTGTCGCTTTCTGGAAAAACAATGCGCGTGCGGTCCAGATTAATGGCTGCGTGGGTAGCAAATGCTGTGCTGGTTAGCATCAGGCACAGGCTTTTAAACGGCGTTAATTTCATGATGATTTCTTACTGACACGGCAGTATCAACTGCATACTGTTTTCTAAGTGAGAAGGTAACGAGAAGCGACACTGTTGGTTGTCGCCCCATGTCACGCGAAACTGCTGTTCTGGCTCAACGGCGGCCAGCCAGACGCGGCCTTCATCGGCCACCATCCCAACCTGCAAATTGCTTGCTTCCAGGCGAACAATCGCCCCGAGAGGTGGCGCTCCTGATGACATTCGCAGAACGCCTGTCACGTCCTTACCTGCGCGCGTGGCAATCTGACGATAACCAATGGCTCCCTCAGTCCAGGTTGAGGTCACGACGCGGTTGTCTACGTCCACGCCATCAGGGAGGTTGTTCAGATTGACCTGCACGCTGGAGGGGGAATAGCTGGAGAATGACGGTAAAACGCCGATGCCAAAACGGTTGGTCTCATCTCGCGACATGTTCAGCGGGATATTGCCTACCCCGTCGGTGCTGACCATCACACGAGGTTCATTACCGTAGCTTCGCCGGTGCAGCGCGGCGCCTTTCGCCGTTGAGGTGAAGGAACCACTCCAGCTCGCGCTGAGGGAGTTATATTCGTCAGCTTTATAGCTGCCTGAGAGATTGAGATCGCCGTACGTAGAATAATGCTGATAATTCCCGCTGACCTGCGCGCCGGAATCTGGCTTTCCGCTCTCCGCGCCTGCGGAAACGCCCCAGGTATTATTGCGATCCGACGTGTCATACCACGACACGTTATGACTCAGCGTGTCGCTGTTACGCAGGTCATAGTTAAGACGATGATCGGGATCGAGCGGTACGCTGAGCGAGAGATAGAACTGAGTATCGTCACTTTCGTCTTCCTCATCGTAATGCGTTTTACTCCAGGACAGGGTTACGCCGAGGTTCTTCCAGCGGCCCATATCAAAGTTGTAGCCCGCCGTGATGCTGCCGGTCGTGGAAGGTGAATCATTCCACCATGTCTGACGCAGCATGTTGACGTACAGGTTCAGGGATAACGCTGAAATGTACTGGCTTGCCGTCATGCTCAGGGTTTGTTTCTCCGACTGGCGGTCACCGTCGTCATAATCAAGGTAGCGGGCGTAGCTCAAAAACTGGGGGTCTGAGTAGCGGTAGCTGGCAAGCGTAAGCTGACTGCCGGTGGTATCGAAACGCTTGCTGTAGTTAATGCGATAGCTGTAACCCGTCTGACTGCGCTGGTGTGGCAGCTGGCTGGTGGCCTGCGTGACGTCAAAAGAGAGCGCCCCCAGCCAGTCCATATTCTGGCCGATCCCGGCAGCGACGGAACGATAACCGTCGCCATCAGTCAGCGTGCCGCCATACAGGGAGGTGTGTGACAGCATGCCCCAGGAAAATTCGCCGCTCATGAAGGCGTTATCTTCAACGTCATGGGAGGCACCCTGGCGCACTTTACCCGCCGCGAACTTGTAGCGAACCTGACCCTTGCGCGTTAAAAACGGCACGGACTCGGCAGAGACCTGGAAGGTGCTGACGCGGCCGTCCTCTTCCGTGACTTTGACGTCCAGCGTGCCCTGAACCGACTGGTTAAGATCCTGAATAACAAACGGGCCTGGTGGCACTTTACTTTGGTAAATCACGCGATCGGCAAGGCTTACGGTCACCGTGGCGTTGGTTTGCGCTATCCCGGTAATCTGCGGAGCATAGCCGCGCAGCGACCATGGCAGCATACGTTCTTCGCTGATTAGCGATGCGCCGGTATAGGTAAAGGCGTCAAAAATTGCGGACTGGAAATCCGTTTCACCCAGCGTCAGTTTCGCTCCGATTGAGGGCAGAGGGCGGAACATATATACGCGTGAAAAACGGCCATCCTGCTCTGAGCCTGCTTCAGTATCGCTTCGCGTGTACTGGTAATCGCTTCGCAGGCGCCACGCGCCCATGTTCGCACCGACGGTGCCATAGGTATTGGCGTTGTTATTGCTGCTGCCGCTATTGGGCTGATAATGGCTGGCAAAAAGATTGTAATCCAGCAGTACGCCCGGCACGCCGTTGTCCCAGGTGGATGGCGGCATCCAGTCCACCGCACGGTATTGCAGCCACGCCTGGGGGATCGTCACATTCAGGGATTGGCTATCTTGCTCAAACGTAAATCTGATGTCTGGTCTGGCGGCGAAATCAACGCATCCCTCTTTTTCTGGCAAAGCGTGACGAACCTCATCCTGTAACGCAAATGTATCGGCCAGTTCGGGAGGAATACACACTTGAACTGCATTATTTATTTCTCTCCAGCGAAGGAGCCAGCCATTTGCCAGCGGAATATCATTAACTGAAACGGTAACGAAATAGCTTCCCGGCGTAACCGATATTTGATCTTTAAAACGTGATAAATCGACGCTGCCGCGCTGATCTTTATCGATGGCGTTTATATTAAATTCAGTGGCAGAGGTAAGTCTCGTCATTAACAGGGATGCAATGATGATTATCCATTGTAATTTGTATGTCATCATCCTGTTACTCGAATATATAAAGGATGCCGACCGGCATGAATTACCAGTCGGCTAATACTGTTACGTAACAGAATTATTTGTACAACAGGACGTAGTTAGCCGTGGCTTCAACCTGGCCTGCCGTCGCAGTTTTACCCGTGGGGACTTCCATAACCGCTTT
>NZ_JABMCU010000190.1:0-8704 GCF_013179605.1 Enterobacter sp. CM29
GTAACCGGTATCCAGGTGCGGGAAACCGTCCCCGATCCGTTTTTTGATTCTGCCGATGAAGTCGTACTGGTTGACCTGCCGCCGGACGATCTGCGCCAGCGCCTGCACGAAGGCAAGGTGTATATTGCCGGCCAGGCCGAACGCGCTATCGAACATTTTTTCCGCAAAGGAAACCTGATTGCCCTGCGCGAGCTGGCCCTGCGCCGCACCGCCGATCGCGTGGATGACCAGATGCGCGCCTGGCGAGACCTGCAGGGGCGGGAGCGCGTCTGGCACACGCGTGACGCCATTCTGTTATGCATTGGTCACGGCAGCGGCAATGAAAAACTGGTCCGCACCGCCGCCCGGCTTGCGGCGAAGTTTGGCAGCGTCTGGCACGCGGTGTATGTCGAAACGCCACAGCTTCACGGCCTGCCGGAAAATCAGCGTCGCGCCATTTTGAGCGCGCTGCGGCTGGCGCAGGAGCTGGGTGCCGAAACCGCAACCCTGTCCGATCCGCAAGAAGATAAAGCCATTCTGCGCTACGCGCGCGAGCATAACCTGGGCAAGATTGTCATTGGACGTCGCCAGCATCGCCGCTGGTTTAGCCGCGAATCTTTTGCCGACAGGCTGGCACGCCGCGCGCCGGATCTGGATTTAGTCATCGTCGCGCTGGATGACAAGCCCGCCCCCCTGCCCGGCCGTACGCCGGACGCACGCACCTTTGGCGATAAATGGCGCGTCCAGATCCGGGGCTGCCTGGTGGCCGTGGTCCTTTGCGCCCTGATTACGGTGATTGCCAGCCAGTGGCTAATCGCCTTCGATGCCGCCAATCTGGTCATGATTTATCTGCTGGGCGTCGTTGTGGTCGCGCTCTTTTATGGCCGCTGGCCGTCGGTGCTGGCAACGGTGATCAACGTCATCAGCTTCGACCTCTTTTTTATCGCTCCGCGCGGGACGCTTGCTGTCTCGGACGTGCAGTACATTCTGACCTTTGCCGTGATGCTTACCGTCGGGCTGGTGATCGGGAATCTGACGGCAGGCGTGCGCTACCAGGCACGCATTGCCCGCTATCGCGAGCAGCGCACCCGCCATCTGTATGAGATGTCAAAATCGCTGGCGGTCGGTCGCACGCAGCAGGATATCGTCCAGACCAGTGAGCAGTTTATCCGTTCGACCTTTCATGCCAGTAACCTGATTTTGCTCCCCGACGAGCAGGGGCGCCTTCGCCCGCTGAC
Organism: Enterobacter sp. CM29; assembly: GCF_013179605.1. Classification (NCBI taxonomy): domain Bacteria; kingdom Pseudomonadati; phylum Pseudomonadota; class Gammaproteobacteria; order Enterobacterales; family Enterobacteriaceae; genus Enterobacter; species Enterobacter sp. CM29. Next base: position 1,218 of record NZ_JABMCU010000190.1, read on the forward strand.
CTCCCCTTCGGGGATGACGCCCTGGGATGAAGCGATTGCCCGCTGGAGCTTTGATAAGGGTTTACCTGCCGGTGCCGGCACCGACACTCTGCCCGGGGTGCCTTACCAGATCCTGCCGCTGTGCAGCGCGGATAAAAATCACGGGCTGGTCATCGTCGAGCCGTCTAACCTGCGTCAGCTGATGATCCCCGAGCAGCAGCGCCTGCTGGAAACCTTCACCCTGCTGGTCGCCAGCGCCCTTGAACGGCTGGCGCTCACCGCCAGCGAAGAGCAGGCACGGCTGGCAAGCGAGCGCGAAAGTATTCGCAATTCGCTGCTGGCAGCGCTGTCTCACGATTTGCGCACCCCGCTTACCGTGCTGTTTGGCCAGTCCGAAATTCTGACGCTGGATCTGGCGGCGGAAGGATCAAAACATGCGATGCAGGCCAGCGAAATTCGTCAGCACGTGCTAAATACCACGCGTCTGGTGAACAACCTGCTGGACATGGCGCGCATTCAGTCCGGCGGGTTTAACCTCAAAAAAGAGTGGCTCACCCTTGAGGAGGTTGTCGGCAGTGCGCTGAAGATGCTGGAGCCGGGTCTCGGCGGGCGCCATATCGAGCTGGACATGCCGGAACCCCTGACGTTAATCCATGTGGATGGCCCGCTGTTTGAGCGCGTGCTGATTAATCTTCTGGAAAATGCCGCTAAATACGCCGGGGCAAAGGCCCGGCTGGGGATTGCTGCCAGGGTGGATAAACGTGTGCTGCGGCTCGATGTCTGGGATACCGGGCCGGGTATTCCGGCCGGCCAGGAGCGCGCCATATTCGAAAAATTTGCGCGCGGTAATAAGGAATCTGCCATTCCGGGCGTTGGGCTGGGGCTGGCGATCTGCCAGGCGATTGTTGACGTGCATGGCGGCACCATTTCCGCAGAGAACCGCCCGGAAGGTGGGGCACGCTTTTGTGTTACACTTCCTCTTGAAACCCCACCAGAACTTGATGAATTACTAGAGGATTTGTGATTAACGTTCTGATTGTTGAAGATGAGCTCGCTATCAGCCGATTTCTGCGTACCGCGCTGGAAGGCGACGGTTTGCGCGTTCATGAAGCCGGTACGCTTCAACGGGGGTTAATTGAAGCCGCCACCCGCAAGCCAGATCTGGTGATCCTGGATCTGGGACTCCCGGATGGCGATGGCATCGATTTTATTCGTGAGGTGCGTCAGTGGAGCCAGATGCCCATTCTGGTGCTCTCTGCCCGCACCGAAGAGACGGATAAAATCGCCGCGCTGGATGCCGGAGCGGATGATTATCTGATCAAACCGTTTGGCATTGGCGAGTTACAGGCCCGGCTGCGTGTGGCGCTGCGTCGACACAGTGCCACCACTCCTTCTGAACCGGTGTACGTCTTTGGCGATATCCGCGTCGATCTTGCCGCCCGCCGCATCGTGCGAGGGGAAGAAGAGATCCACCTTACGCCTATCGAGTTTCGTCTGCTGGCCGTGTTGCTCAGTAACCATGGAAAAGTGTTAACGCAGCGACAGCTGTTAAGCCAGGTCTGGGGACCGAATGCTGTCGAACATAGTCACTATTTACGCATTTATATGGGACACCTTCGCCAGAAACTTGAAGCCGATCCCGCGCGTCCTCGTCATTTATTAACAGAAACCGGTATCGGATATCGGTTTATGATCTGAATAAGTATTCACTTTAATTTTAAATAAAGAACACACCAGCCTGAATATAGCCATGAAAATAACGCCGAGATTATTTTCATGCCTATATTCGCCCTCACTAAACATAATTAGAACACCAATTTAACACCAAACCAACAAAACAGCATTTTGATCTGCGTTATTCACTCATAACGACTAATTATTTCTGAAATGATCGGTTATTGGTGATCTGTTTCACAGTTAATCCCTTTTTCCTGGATAAAATGACCGTGCTTTCAATTACTGAAAGGAAAATGAACATGGAAAACAATAATCGTTTAATGCCCCATATAAGGCGGACAACACATATCATGATGTTTGCCCACCGAAACTGTTTTGACTTTCATCTCTTTAACGCCCGGTAGTCCTTCGACTTCTGGCGCATCTGCTTACAGGTTATCCTGAAAAACGCTATTTTACAGGCTGTTGCCTGTGAACACCTGCGCTCATTCCTTGTGATTCAGATTCTCCGCAACCGGGCGGACTGAATTCTACTCAGCAAAAAAGCAATTAACTGATTTCGTATCAGCGGACGCGCTTTGCTTTTTTTTCCGGAAAAAATCGATTTCTTTACCGCAAGAAGTCGAGGGACCCATATTGCCTGAAATAAAGAGATAAAGATGAAAACGTTAAAAATTGCCGTCAGCCGTGCCTGCCCTGAATGCTTTACCACTTCGCGGGAGATCGTGGATATCACCGCATCGGATTATATTGATGTGGCAGCCGTGGTTCTGGCCGTCAGTGATATTTTCAATGGCGCCATAGAAGAAATAGAAGCCACGGGATTCGGTATTCCGGTGTTTATTGCCACGCATAAAGAAGAAAGGGTTCCGGCTGAATTTTTGTCGCGTATTCACGGCGTTTTTGAGTACTCCGACACCAGCAATGCGTACTACGGACGCCAGCTTGAAGCGGCTGCGCAGAAGTACGAAACCCAGCTCCGCCCGCCGTTCTTCCGCGCGCTGGTCGATTACGTCCAGCAGGGGAACAGCGCGTTTGACTGCCCCGGACATCAGGGAGGCCAGTTCTTCCGACGCCATCCGGCCGGAAACCAGTTTGTCGATTTCTTTGGCGAAACGCTTTTCCGCGCCGATCTGTGCAATGCCGACGTGGCAATGGGCGATCTGCTGATCCATGAAGGTGCGCCATGCATCGCCCAACAGCATGCGGCAAAAGTCTTTAATGCGGATAAAACCTACTTCGTGCTGAACGGCACCTCCTCTTCCAATAAGGTGGTGCTCAATGCCCTGCTCACGCCAGGCGATCTGGTGCTGTTCGATCGCAATAACCATAAATCTAATCACCACGGAGCACTGTTACAGGCGGGAGCGACGCCGGTGTATCTGGAAACAGCCCGCAACCCGTACGGGTTTATCGGCGGTATTGACGCACACTGTTTCGACGAGAGTTACCTGCGGGAACTGGTGTCAGAGGTCGCGCCTGGTCGCGCGCGGGATGAACGTCCCTTCCGTCTGGCGGTGATCCAGCTGGGCACCTACGACGGTACCATTTATAACGCCCGTCAGGTGGTGGATAAGATTGGTCACCTGTGCGATTACATCCTGTTTGACTCCGCCTGGGTGGGTTACGAGCAGTTTATCCCGATGATGGCCGACTGCTCGCCGCTGCTGCTGGAGCTGAACGAAAACGATCCGGGCATTCTGGTTACCCAATCGGTGCATAAGCAGCAGGCGGGCTTCTCGCAAACCTCGCAAATCCATAAGAAGGACAGCCACATAAAAGGCCAGCCGCGCTATGTCCCGCATAAGCGCCTCAACAACGCCTTTATGATGCACGCCTCCACCAGCCCGTTTTATCCGCTGTTTGCCGCCCTGGATATCAACGCCCGCATGCACGAGGGGCAAAGTGGGCGCAACATGTGGATGGACTGCGTGGTGACGGGTATCGAAGCGCGAAAACTGATCCTTCAGAACTGTCAGTTTATTCGCCCGTTCGTGCCGGAGACGGTGGATGGCCGTCCGTGGGAAAGCTGGGATACGGCGGAGATCGCCACCGATCTGCGCTTCTTCCATTTCGTTCCGGGCGAACGCTGGCACGCCTTTGAGGGATATGCCGAGCATCAGTATTTTATTGATCCCTGCAAACTGCTGCTGACCACGCCAGGCATCAACGCCCGCACCGGCGAGTATGATGATTTCGGCGTGCCCGCCACCATCCTCGCCAACTTCCTGCGTGAAAACGGCATCGTGCCGGAAAAATGCGACCTCAATTCCATTCTGTTCCTGCTCACCCCGGCGGAGGACATGGGCAAATTGCAGCAGCTCGTCGCCCAGCTGGTGCGCTTCGAAAAACTGCTCCAGAGCGATGTGCCGCTGAAAGAGGTTCTGCCCTCTCTTTATAAGCAACATCCGGAACGTTATGCGGATTATTCCCTGCGTCAGATTTGTCAGGAGATGCACGACCTCTACGCCCGCCATAACGTGAAGCAGTTGCAGAAAGAGATGTTCCGCAAGTCTCACTTCCCGCGCGTCATGATGAACCCGCAGGAGGCGAACTATGCCTATCTGCGCGGTGAGGTCGAGCTGGTGTCACTGCGCGACGCGGAAGGCCGTATCGCCGCGGAAGGCGCGCTGCCTTACCCACCGGGGGTGTTGTGCGTGGTTCCGGGGGAAGTCTGGGGCGGTTCCGTGCTGCGCTATTTCGCCGCGCTGGAAGACGGGATCAATCTGCTGCCGGGCTTTGCGCCGGAGTTACAGGGGGTTTACGTCGAGGAGTGTGACGGGCGCAAACAGGTGCGCTGCTACGTCATTAAACAACCCGCCGCTCAGCCGTCTCTGCTGAAAGGAGAAAAATTATGAGTAAGTCCAACAAGATGGGCGTGGTACAACTCACTATCCTCACCATGGTGAATATGATGGGGTCCGGGATCATCATGCTGCCCACTAAGCTCGCTGAAGTGGGGACGATTTCGATTATCTCCTGGCTGGTAACGGCGGTCGGCTCAATGGCGCTGGCGTGGGCGTTTGCCAAGTGCGGGATGTTCAGCCGTAAGTCTGGCGGCATGGGCGGCTATGCCGAATATGCGTTTGGCAAGTCGGGCAACTTTATGGCCAACTATACCTACGGGGTGTCGCTGCTGATCGCCAACGTGGCGATTGCCATTTCCGCTGTCGGTTACGGTACGGAGCTGTTTGGCGCGACGCTGACCCCGGTGCAGATTGGGCTGGCGACCATCGGCGTGCTGTGGATCTGCACCGTCGCCAACTTTGGCGGCGCGCGCATCACCGGACAGCTCAGCAGCATCACCGTCTGGGGCGTGATCATTCCGGTAGTCGGTCTGTGCATCATCGGCTGGTTCTGGTTTAGCCCGACGCTGTACGCCAATTCCTGGAACCCGCACCACGTGCCGTTCTTTACCGCCGTGGGATCGTCCATCGCCATGACGCTATGGGCTTTCCTCGGGCTGGAGTCAGCCTGTGCGAATGCGGAAGTGGTGGAAAACCCGGAAAAGAACGTGCCGATCGCGGTACTCGGCGGGACGCTGGGGGCGGCGGTGATCTATATCGTCTCAACCAACGTGATTGCGGGAATTGTGCCCAACATGGATCTCGCCAACTCCACGGCGCCGTTCGGGCTGGCGTTTGCGCAGATGTTTACGCCAGAGGTAGGGAAAGTGATCATGGGACTGATGGTGATGTCCTGCTGCGGCTCGCTGCTGGGCTGGCAGTTCACCATCGCCCAGGTATTCAAATCCTCCGCTGACGAAGGTTATTTCCCGAAAATCTTCTCCCGCGTCACCAAAGCGGATGCGCCGGTACAGGGTATGCTGGCGATTGTGATTTTCCAGAGCGGTTTGTCGCTGATGACCATCAGCCCGTCACTGAACAGCCAGTTTAACGTGCTGGTCAACCTGGCGGTGGTGACGAACATCATTCCGTACATTCTGTCGATGGCGGCACTGGTGATTATTCAGAAGGTGGCGAAGGTGGATCCGCGCAAAGCCCGGGCGGCCAATATCGTGGCGCTGATTGGGGCGATTTACAGCTTCTATGCGCTCTACTCGTCCGGTCAGGAGGCGATGCTGTATGGCGCGATGGTGACCTTTATGGGCTGGACGCTGTACGGTCTGGTGTCACCACGGTTTGAACTGAAGAATAAGCATAGTTAAAAAAGAAGCCCGGTGGCGCTAACGCTTACCGGGCCTACGAGATCAATGTTTTCTCCCTCTCCCTGTGGGAGAGGGCCGGGGTGAGGGCATCAGCCCGCACCAGACACCACTTACGCGTTTTTCAGCACTTCGCTGACAATCTCTACCGCTTCTTTCTCAATCTGCTGGCGGTGCTCAGCGCCGAGGAAGCTTTCGCAATATATTTTGTACGCATCTTCCGTACCGGATGGACGCGCGGCGAACCAGCCGTTTTCGGTCATCACTTTCAGGCCGCCGATGGATGCGCCGTTACCCGGTGCCGCCGTCAGACGCGCGGTGATCGGGTCACCTGCCAGGGTGCTTGCGCTGACCATCTCCGGAGAGAGTTTGGACAGAGCGGCTTTCTGAGCAGAGGTCGCGCCAGCCTGAATACGGTTATAGCTTGGCGCACCAAAGCGTGCCGCCAGGTCGTTGTAATGTTCCTGCGGGTTCTTACCGGTAACCGCGGTGATTTCCGCCGCCAGCAGGCACATGATGATGCCGTCTTTATCGGTTGACCATGGGGTGCCGTCGAAGCGCAGGAAGGATGCCCCCGCGCTCTCTTCACCACCAAAGCCGAAGCTGCCGTCGTGCAGACCGTCAACAAACCACTTGAAGCCCACCGGCACTTCCACCAGCTTGCGGCCCAGCGCATCGACCACACGGTCAATCATGGCGGAAGAGACCAGCGTTTTACCCACCGCAACCTCTTTGCCCCACTGCGGACGATGCTGGAAGAGATAATTGATCGCAACAGCCAGGTAGTGGTTAGGGTTCATCAGCCCAGCCGGGGTGACGATACCGTGGCGGTCGTAGTCCGGGTCGTTGGCAAACGCCAGGTCGAACTTGTCGCGCAGCGCCAGCAGGCCAGCCATTGCGCATTCGGAGGAGCAGTCCATACGGATCGCGCCGTCTTTGTCCAGGTGCATAAAGCGGAAGGTCTGATCGACGTGATCGTTCACGATGGTCAGATCCAGCTTGTAGTGCTCGGCAATGCGTTTCCAGTATTCAATACCGGAGCCGCCCAGCGGATCCACGCCCAGCTTCAGACCGGCTTTCTGGATAGCGGCCATATCGACGATATCCGCCAGCCCTTCCACGAACGGCTGCACCAGATCCTGCTCTTTCACGTGGCCGGACGCCATGGCTTCATCCAGCGAGATGCGCTTCACGCCGTTCAGACCGTTAGCCAGTAACGCGTTGGCGCGATCTTCCACCACTTTCGTGACGTTGGTATCCGCCGGGCCACCGTTAGGTGGGTTGTACTTGATGCCGCCATCTTCCGGTGGGTTGTGGGACGGGGTGATCACAATACCGTCCGCCTGCGCGCCACCTTTTTTGTTATGTACCAGAATAGCGTTAGAAACCGCAGGCGTTGGCGTGAAACCGTTGTTCTCCTGAACAATCACGTCTACGCCGTTTGCCGCCAGTACTTCCACCACGGAGATAAAGGCAGGTTCAGACAGGGCGTGGGTATCTTTCCCAACATAGCACGGACCGGTGACGCCATTTTTGGCGCGCTCTTCCGCGATGGCCTGAGCAATGGCCAGAATGTGCGGTTCGTTAAAGCTATGTCGCGCCGCGCTGCCGCGGTGGCCAGATGTACCAAACTTCACTGCGTGTTCTGCGTTGCCCACCACCGGCT
>NZ_JABMCU010000191.1:0-8631 GCF_013179605.1 Enterobacter sp. CM29
CTGGGCGTCAGCCCGGAAATTGCCCGTCGGGATGCCGAAGGTATGGAACACCACGTCAGCGAAGAGACGCTGGTGAAGTTCCGCGAATTTACGCTCAAATATGGCCCCGCCGCTGAATGAACATCCCCGGCTTGCAGGCCCTGAAACGCGATCGTTTTTTCCATCTTTTACTTATCACTGGCGTTGGGCTCAGCGTCTTTGTGCCCTTCACGCCGCACACCTGGCCGGCGGCCATAGACTGGCGCACCATTATTACCCTGAGCGGTTTGATGATGCTCACCAAAGGCGTAGAGCTGAGCGGCTATTTTGACGTGCTGGGGCGCAAAATGGTGCGCCGCTTCGCCACCGAGCGCAAACTGGCTCTGTTCATGGTCTTTTCGGCGGCGCTGCTGTCGACGTTCCTCACTAATGACGTAGCGCTGTTTATCGTGGTGCCGCTTACGCTCACGCTGCGTAAGCTGTGCGAAATACCGGTTACCCGTCTGATTATCTTTGAAGCGCTGGCCGTCAATGCAGGCTCGCTGCTCACGCCGATCGGTAACCCGCAGAACATTCTGCTGTGGGGACGCTCCGGCCTGTCGTTTACCGCATTTACCTGGCAGATGGCGCCGCTGGCGCTGGCGATCGTGGCGACGCTGCTGGTGGTGGGCTGGTTTGCTTTCCCGAATAAATCGTTGCAGTACCACAGCGGTACCACCGGCCCCCAGTGGCAGCCGCGTCTCGTCTGGAGCTGCCTGGGACTGTATATCGTTTTCATTACCGCGCTGGAGTTAAACCAGGCGCTGGCGGGCGCGCTGCTGGTGGCGTGTGGCTTCCTGTTCCTCGCCCGGCGGGTGCTGGTGAGCGTTGACTGGACGCTGCTGCTGGTGTTTATGGCGATGTTTATTGACGTCCATCTACTGATCCAGCTCCCGGTATTGCAGACCGTTCTCCATAGCGTCAGCGGTCTGTCGCAACCGGGACTATGGCTGACGGCGATTGGTCTCTCGCAGGTGATCAGTAACGTGCCGTCCACCATTTTGCTGCTTAACTATGTTCCCCCAACGGTACTGCTGGCGTGGGCGGTCAACGTCGGCGGCTTTGGGCTGCTGCCCGGCTCGCTGGCCAACCTCATCGCCCTGCGGATGGCCAACGATCGCCGCATCTGGTGGCGCTTCCATTTATGGTCAATCCCGATGCTGCTCTGGTCTGCGGCGGTCGGTTTCGGACTATTCCTTCTCATATAGTGCGCAATTTGTCAGTTTTTCCTGGCAAATGTATAGCAACGTCCTAGCTTTAGTGAACGGCATAGTGTGATGCCGCTCACTGACAGGACCGTTGCTGAACTATGGCAGAAGATCAAAATCCACCTGCTGACGAGCAGGATCAAAACAATAACGAGCGCAAGCGCCCGGGCAAAAAACCGTTAATTATCCTTGGCATCGTGGTCATCGTGATGGTGATCGTGGCGCTGGTCTGGTGGTTTTTGACCCGTAACGAAGAGACCACCGACGACGCCTTCACCGACGGCGACGTAGTGACCATTGCCCCAAAAACGGCAGGCTACGTTACCGAACTTCGCGTGCGGGATAACCAGCGTGTAAAGAAAGGGGATGTGCTGGTGGTGATCGATCCGCGTGATACCACCGCCCAGCGCGATCAGGCTCAGGCCCAGCTTGGGCTGGCGGTTGCGCAGTTGCATCAGGCGCAGGCGCAGCTGGCGCTCTCGAAGGTGCAATATCCCGCCCAGCGCGATGAAGCCAAAGCCCAGGTACTGAAAGCCCAGGCGGATATGGCCAACGCTCAGGCGGAGTACCGCCGTCAGCGCGGCGTTGACCCCCGCGCGACCACACAACAAAGCATCGATGCCGCGAACGCTCAACTGCGGAGTGCCCAGGCGGATCTGGCCAGCGCGCAGGCGCAACTGGAGGTGGCGGAGCAGGTCCAGTTGCAAATCCGCCAGCAGGAGACTAACGTCGAAGCCCGCGAACGGCAGGTCGATCAGGCCAGAGCGCAGCTGGAAACCGCCAACCTGAACCTCTCTTATACCGAAGTCCGCGCCCCGTTCGACGGTTTTGTCACCAAACGCAACGTCCAGCCTGGTACGCTGGTGCAGGCAGGCACGGCACTGTTCTCGCTGGTTTCCCCGAACGTGTGGGTGGTGGCGAACTTCAAGGAGTCGCAGCTTGAACGTATGAAGCCGGGCGACAAAGTGACCGTGTCCGTCGATGCCTGGCCGGATATGGCGCTCGAAGGCCATATTGACAGCATCCAGCAGGGCAGCGGCTCGCGCTTCTCCGCCTTCCCGTCGGAAAACGCCACCGGTAACTTTGTGAAGATCGTTCAGCGCGTGCCGGTGAAAATCGTCATTGATAAGGGGCTGGATCCGAACAAACCGCTGCCGCTGGGGCTGTCGGTTGAACCGAAGGTCACCGTGGAATGACGGACAGCAGCCACGAAAACTGGAAGCCCGCCAGTAACCCGTGGGCGGTGGCGATTGTGGTCACCCTGGCGGTGTTTATGGAAATTCTGGACACCACCATCGTCAACGTGGCGCTGCCCCACGTCGCGGGATCGCTCTCGGCCAGCTATGACGAATCTACCTGGGTGCTCACCAGCTACCTGGTGGCGAACGGCATCGTGCTGCCGATCTCGGCCTTCCTGAGCCGGCTGTTTGGACGCAAGCAGTTCTTCCTGATCTGCATTGTGATGTTCACCATCTGTTCGTTCCTGTGCGGCATCGCCACCGAGCTTTGGCAAATCATCCTGTTCCGTGTGATGCAGGGCTTTTTTGGCGGCGGGTTGCAGCCCACGCAGCAATCGGTGCTGCTCGATTACTTCAAGCCGGAGGACAGGGGCAAAGCCTTTGGCCTTTCATCCATTGCCATTATCGTCGCGCCGGTACTTGGCCCGACGCTGGGAGGCTGGATCACCGATAACTACTCCTGGCGCTGGGTGTTCTTTATCAATATTCCGGTAGGGATTGTGACGGTGCTGGCCATCTATCAGCTGCTGGAAGATCCGCCGTGGGAGAAAAAGTCGGAAGAGAAGCTCACCGTCGACTGGACGGGGATCGGCCTGATCGCTCTCGGACTTGGCTGTTTGCAGGTGATGCTCGACCGGGGCGAAGATGATGACTGGTTCTATTCGAACTTTATCCGCACCTTCGCGGTACTGACGCTGGTCGGCATTATCGGCGCGATCTACTGGCTGATGTATGCCAAAAAGCCGGTGGTGGATCTGCACTGTATGAAGGATCGCAACTTTGCGATCTCCAGCCTGCTGATGGCGGGGATGGCGATGATCCTGTACGGCAGTTCGGTGGTTATTCCGCAACTGGCGCAGCAGGATTTGGGCTATACCGCCACCTGGTCCGGGCTGGTGCTCTCGCCCGGCGCGGTGCTGATTGTGCTGACTATTCCGCTGGTACTGAAGCTGATGCCGGTGGTGCAGACGCGCTGGATCATCGCCTTCGGCTTTACCTGCCTGGCGGTGTCGTTCTTCTGGTCCCGGACGCTGACACCGGATATCGATTTCGAAACGCTGGTGCTGTTCCGCAGCGCCCAGTCGATTGGACTCGGGTTCCTGTTTGTGCCCCTCACCACCATCGCCTTTATCTCGATCCCGAGGCGGCTTAACGCCGACGCGGCGGCGCTGTTTACCATGTTCCGCAACGTGGCCGGCTCGATTGGGATTTCGCTCTCGACGGCGGCGATCACCGAGCGCTCGCAGGCGCACAGCGCGCATCTGGCTTACCACGCTTCGCCGTTTAATGAGCAGTTCCAGCTGGCGATACGCGAAAGCGCCCAGGCGATCCAGAACTTCACCACTCAGGTGGGCGATCCGACCGGCATTGCCACCGGGCGGATGTACCAGACCATGATCGAGCAGTCGCGCTTTCTGGCCTACATCGACGTCTTCACCATTCTGAGCGCGGTGGCCTTCTTACTGATTCCGTTTTGTTTGTTGCTCTCGCCGGTTAAGAGCGAGGGGAGTGCAGGAGCACACTGATGATACACAGACGTTTACACCCCCTGATGATAATGACACTGCTGGTGGGCTGCGCCGTCGGGCCGGACTACCAACAGCCTGCACCGCCCGCCACCACGCACTGGAACGATAAGGGCGACGGCGCGGTGAAATCGCAAACGTCCTCCGCCGCCACCAACCCGCGCTGGTGGAAAACCTTCGGCTCGCCGCAGCTCGACAGCCTGATTGAACGCGCCATCGCCGGAAATCTGACGCTACAGCAAACGGTATTGCGCATTGCCGGCGCGCGCGAACAGATTAACCAGGCCGGCGGGGCATTTTTCCCGTCGGTGAATGGCAATGTGCAGGCGACGCGCCAGCAGCTTGGGCTGGAAGGGGAGCTGAAATCCCACGGCGTGTATGACCAGTTGAATAATGTCGATCCGCAGTTGCGAAGCGCGTTAGGCCCGCTGACGCAGCCGATTAACCTCTATCAGGGCAGCTTCGACGCTCAGTGGGAAATCGACCTGTGGGGCAAGGTGCGCCGTCAGGTAGAAGCGGCCGAGGCGCAGCAGCGGGCGGCGATCGAGCAGCGTAACGATGCGCTGGTCTCGCTGGAAGCCGAAGTGGCGCGGGCGTGGCTACAGCTGCGAGGGGCGCAGAGCATCATTGCCACGCTTAATACGCAAATTGAAAGCGCGCAGCAGACGCTGGATCTGACCGAAAGCCGCCAGCGGGGCGGGCTGTCACCGCAGATGGACGTAGAAAACGCCCGGGCGCAGCTGGGCAATCTTGAAGCCCAATTGCCGCAGTATCAGGCGCAGGAACGTCAGGCGATGAACGGGCTGGCCATCCTGCTCGGCAAACCGCCGGGGGCGCTGGATGCCGAATTACAATCCGTGCAGCCGATGCCAGCGTTGCCGGATATTGTGCAAACCGGCATTCCGTCAACGCTGGCGCGTCGTCGCCCGGACGTGCGCGAAGCCGAGGCGAACCTCCATGCCGCCACGGCGCAAATTGGCGTCTCGGTAGCCGAACTGTTCCCAAGCTTCACCCTCTCCGGGCAGTTTGGCCTGCGTAACAGCGAATCCGGCTGGCTGACCGACTGGAGCAGCCACTTTTACAGCTTCGGTCCGCAGGTCTCCATCCCCATCTTCCAGGGCGGTCGGCTGGTCTCCAGCGTCAAGGTGGCCCGCGCACAGCAAGGGGCGGCGGTGCTGGACTATCGTCAGACGGTGCTGACGGCGCTCGGCGACGTTGAAAACGCGCTGGTGAGCTATCGCACTGACCAGCAGCGTGAGGCGGGCCTGGCGAAAACCATCGACGCGCTGCAAAACGCTTTTGATCTCGCCAGCGACAGCTACCGACAGGGGATCGCCAGTTTTATTGACGTGCTGGACGCCCAGCGTCAGCTCGCTCAGGCCGAACAGCAGCGGGCGCAGGCGCAGGTGCAGAGCGCGCTTGACCTGGTGGCGCTCTACAAAGCCCTCGGCGGCGGCTGGGAGCCGTATCAGCAGGTTCAGCTGCCAGACTACAGCGTCTTTGGCGATGCCCCGCGCGGATAGATTCAGAGGATTGGGCAAGAAACGGACAGGAACGCCACATTCGCGATGGCTGGGGGGCGGGTATAACTAACAGACACCCAATCGACATGCGAGGAAAGCGTTATGCGTTATCAAAAACTGGGCAATACCGGACTGTTTGTTTCTGAACTCTGCCTCGGCACCATGACCTTCGGCGGCGAGGGCGGCATGTGGGGCAAGATTGGCCAGCTAAGGCAAAACGAAGCCGAGCAGCTGGTGGGCCGCGCGCTGGACGCGGGCATCAACTTTATCGACACTGCCGACGTCTATTCGGAAGGACGCTCGGAGGAGATCCTCGGGCAGGCGCTGAAAAACCTGAACGTTCCACGTGAAAACGTGGTGGTCGCCACAAAGGTGTTTGGTGAAACGGGCACGGCGGGAGTGAACTCACGCGGCGGCTCGCGCTATCACATTATCGACAGCGTAAAGAACAGCCTGCGCCGCCTGCAGCTCGATCATATCGATCTCTATCAGCTGCACGGTTTCGACCCCGCGACCCCCATTGAGGAGACGCTTTACGCACTGGATAACCTTGTGCAGCACGGTCACGTGCGATACATCGGCGTCTCGAACTGGACTGCGTGGCAGATTGCCAAAGCGCTCGGTATTTCTGAACGTCTTGGGCTGGCGCGTTTCGCATCGTTGCAGGCGTATTACACCATTGCCGGACGTGACCTGGAGCGCGAGTTGGTGCCGATGATGCAGAGCGAAGGCGTCGGATTGATGGTCTGGAGCCCGCTGGCGGGCGGCCTGCTGAGCGGAAAATACGGTCGTGACGGGCAGAGCGAAACCGGGGGCCGCCGTCTGGAATTTGACTTCCCGCCGGTGAATAAAGATCGCGCCTTCGACTGCGTGGACGTAATGCGCGTCATTGCCGAGCGTAGGGGCGTCTCCGTGGCGCAAATCGCGCTGGCATGGCTGCTGCATCAAAAAGCGGTGACCAGCGTCATTATTGGTGCGAAACGCGTCGATCAGCTGGACGATAATATTGCCGCCACCGGGATCCGCTTAAGCGAAGACGAGCTTAAACAGCTTGATGCCGTCAGTGCGCTGCCGCGCGAATATCCAGGCTGGATGCTGGAGCGGCAGGGGGAATACCGTCGTAGTCAGCTCGCGCAGCAGTAACCTTCCTTTTCCCCGGAGGCGCTTCGCTTACCGGGGCTACTATCTCTGGTCTTTATTTCAACCCACCTCACAAAAAATGCTCCTTCTCTTTGCCTGATGTTTCATCTCGATCTATATGACTAGTCATTAAATTTAAATGACTAGTCATATAGGGAGAGACCATGAACAAATCACTGCCAGCCAACTTTTTATGGGGCAACTCGGTATCCAGCATGCAGACGGAAGGGGCATGGAATGAGGGCGGGAAGGGGATGTCGGTATATGACATTCGGGAAGCAGGAGAAAACATCTCCGACTGGAAAGTGGCGACCGACTCCTACCACCGCTACCGGGAAGATTTCGATCTAATGCAGGATCTGGGCATGAACTGCTACCGCTTCCAGATCTCCTGGAGCCGCGTCTGCCCGCAGGGTGACGGCGAGTTCAACGCCGAAGGTATCGCGTTTTACGACCGCTTTATTAACGATCTGCTCGCCCGCGGTATTGAGCCGATGGTCTGCCTCTACCACTTCGATATGCCGCTGGCGCTGGCGCAGGAGTACAACGGCTTCAACGAACGCCGGGTGATGGAGGCCTTTATCCGCTACGGCAAGAAGATGATCGACTGCTACGGCGATCGCGTGAAGTACTGGCTGACCTTCAACGAGCAGAACATTTTCCATATGCCGGAAGCTTTTCGCATTTCCGGTTACATGAAAGGCGAGCAAACCCTGCGCGAGCTGTATGAGCTTCAGCACCATGCGATGGTGGCGCACATGACTCTGACCGAATACCTGCACCAGACTAAGCCGGGCAAGCTGATGGGCGGCATGCTGGCGCACCAGTTGATTTATCCAGCCACCTGCAAACCGCGTGATATCTTCTGCGCCCAGCAGTACGACGAATTCCTCAACCAGAACCTGCTGCGCGTCTTCGCGGGACAGGGCTACAGCCCGGCGGTGATGGCGGTGGTGGAGCAGGAGGGCTTCGGTGATATCTACCGCGCAGACGATCTCGCGCTGTTTGCGCGCACGAAGAACGACTTTATGGCCTTCAGCTATTACGCCAGCAAAACGCTGGACAGCGATGCCATTCCTGAAGGCACGCCGGTGAACCATTACCTGCTGCATGGCGAGAAAAATAACCCGTACCTGAAAGCCACCGAGTGGAACTGGCAGATCGACCCGCTGGGCTTTCGCACCATCATCACCCGCTATGCCAACGACTGGCGGATGCCGGTATTCCCGATTGAAAACGGCATCGGCGTGATCGAGTCCTGGGACGGGGTAAACCCGATCGAGGACACCTACCGCATCGACTACCACCGGGCGCACATCGAGGCGATGAAAGCGGCAATATTCGAGGACGGGGCAGAGGTAATGGGCTACCTCGGCTGGGGCTTAATCGACATTCTCAGCTCGCAGGGTGACATGCGTAAGCGCTACGGCGTGGTCTACGTCAACCGTGAAAATCACGACCTGAAAGACCTTAAGCGCGTGCCGAAGAAGAGCTACGCGTGGTTAAAACAGGTTATCCATACTAACGGACGCGAGATGTAAGCCGTACGCTGCCGGGCCGTTTTTGTGACTGATTGATGGGAATACTCCGCTATGTCTGAAACAAAAATAACACCGCACATGCAGTCTTTTGTCGATAAATTTGTTGAGTTCTCGGCGCGCCTGGCAAACCAGGTACACCTGCGATCCCTGCGGGACGCTTTCGCCACGGTGATGCCGATTTTCATCCTCGCCGGTCTGGCGGTGCTGGTGAACAACGTCGTGTTTCCATGGGTGCTGGAAGGCGACACGCTCACGCAGTTTAAAGTGTGGGGCGAGGCGATTATCAACGGCACGCTTAACATCGCCGCGCTGCTGCTGGCGCCGATGATCGCCTGGTCGCTGGCGCGTAACAAAGATTTCGACAATCCGGTCTCGGCAGTGGTTATCGCCGTCAGCAGCTTCATCATCATGATGCCGATGCGCTTACAGATTACGCC
>NZ_JABMCU010000192.1:0-8552 GCF_013179605.1 Enterobacter sp. CM29
CTGGTTAATCGCCCCGCTGGCATGGCTGCTGGTGGCTTTATTAAGCGCTTCGCTGGCGCTGTTGCTTTACACCACTGCACTGGTTACTCCTCATGCTATCCAGACACTGATGTCTCAGAGCGCGCTCAATATTGCGACGTGGTTTGTGTCGTTCGTTTTCGCAATCGCGATGTGGTACTACACGCTTTGGCTGACCATCGCCTTCTTCAAACGCCGCAAAAGCGTGCCGAAACATTACATTATCTGGCTGCTGGTCTCCGTGCTGCTTGCCGTCAAAGCGTTCGCTTTTTCGCCAGTTTCTGACACACTGGCGGTTCGCCAGCTACTCTTTCCGTTGCTTGCAACGGCGCTTCTGGTGCCCTATTTCAAGCGGTCGACGCGCGTTAAGAAGACCTTCGTTAACCCGTAATAACCTTACAGTTAACCTGTTGTGGCCTGTTGTCGTTTATCCGATAATAGGCGGCTCTTTTATTTCAGGCTAAATAATGACCGATTACTTACTGCTCTTTGTCGGAACTGTGCTGGTTAATAACTTCGTGCTGGTGAAGTTCCTTGGCCTGTGCCCGTTTATGGGGGTCTCCAAAAAGCTGGAGACGGCAATGGGCATGGGGCTGGCCACCACCTTCGTGATGACGATGGCCTCCATTTGCGCATGGCTGATTGATACCTGGATCCTGATCCCGCTGGACATGCTCTACCTGCGCACCTTGTCCTTTATTCTGGTCATTGCGGTGGTGGTGCAATTTACCGAAATGGTAGTGCGTAAAACCAGCCCTGCCCTGTATCGCCTGTTGGGTATTTTTCTGCCCCTCATCACCACCAACTGTGCTGTGCTGGGCGTGGCGCTGCTCAACATCAACCTTGGGCATAATTTCATGCAGTCGGCGCTGTACGGTTTTTCCGCGGCGGTCGGTTTCTCTTTTGTTATGGTCCTGTTCGCGTCGATTCGCGAGCGTCTGGCAGCGGCGGATATTCCCGCGCCGTTTCGCGGTAACGCCATCGCTCTGGTGACCGCAGGTTTAATGTCTCTGGCCTTTATGGGCTTTAGTGGTCTGGTGAAGTTGTAATGAGTGCTATCTGGATTGCCATCGCGTCCATCAGCGTACTGGGACTCGTCTTTGGCATCATTCTGGGTTATGCCTCCCGCCGGTTTGCGGTAGAGGACGATCCGGTGGTTGAAAAAATTGATGAGCTTTTGCCGCAGAGCCAGTGTGGGCAGTGCGGCTACCCTGGCTGCCGTCCTTACGCTGAGGCGGTGGGCGTGCAGGGAGAAAAGATCAACCGCTGCGCGCCGGGTGGCGAAGCGGTCATGCTTAAAATAGCTGCCCTGCTGAACGTCGATCCGCAGCCTGTCGACGGCGATGAACAGGCGCAGGAGCCCGTTCGTGCCCTTGCTGTTATCGACGAAGCCAACTGCATCGGCTGCACCAAATGTATTCAGGCGTGCCCTGTCGACGCCATTGTAGGCGCAACCCGCGCCATGCACACCGTTGTGGCGGACCTGTGCACCGGCTGTAACCTCTGCGTAGCCCCCTGCCCGACGCAGTGTATAGAACTCCGCCCGGTTGAAACGACGACCGAAAGCTGGAAATGGGATCTTCAGACCATTCCGGTTCGCAATATTCCTGTGGAACAACATGCTTAAGTTATTTTCTGCTTTCAGAAAAGAGAAGATCTGGGACTTCGACGGCGGTATCCATCCCCCGGAAATGAAAACCCAGTCAAACGGTACGCCGCTGCGTCAAATTCCGCTGGCGACCCGCTACGTGATGCCATTGAAACAGCACATCGGCGCGGAAGGCGAGCTGTGCGTGAAAGAAGGCGATACCGTCCTTCGCGGCCAGCCGCTGACCTTTGGTCGTGGACGTATGTTGCCGATACATGCCCCGACTTCGGGCAAGGTGGTGGCTGTTGCCCCCCATACCGTTGCCCATCCCTCGGCGTTGTCTGAGCTGAGCGTCATCATTGAAGCCGACGGGGAAGATCGCTGGATCGATCGTGACGGCTGGAGCGACTACCGTTCCCGCAGCCGTGAAGCGCTGATTGAACGCATTCATCAGTTTGGCGTAGCAGGTCTTGGAGGCGCTGGCTTCCCGACCGGCGCCAAGCTTCACGGCGGCGGCGATAAAATCGAAACGCTGATTATTAACGCCGCCGAGTGCGAACCGTACATCACCGCCGATGATCGTCTGATGCAGGACTGTGCCGCGCAGGTGGTGGAAGGTATTCGCATTCTTGCGCATATCCTGCAACCCCGCGAAGTGCTGATCGGTATTGAAGACAATAAACCGCAGGCCATTTCAATGCTACGTGCGGTACTGGCGGACAGCCATGATATCGCCCTGCGCGTGATCCCGACCAAATACCCATCCGGCGGGGCGAAGCAGCTGACGCAGATCCTGACCGGAAAACAGGTTCCCCACGGGGGCCGTTCGTCCGATATCGGCGTGCTGATGCAAAACGTGGGTACTGCCTACGCGGTGAAACGTGCGGTGATTGACGGAGAGCCATTGACCGAACGCGTCGTCACGCTGACCGGCGAGTCCGTCTCCCGTCCCGGCAACGTCTGGGCGCGTCTGGGTACGCCGGTGCATCATCTGCTGGAACAGGCTGACTTCTGCCCGGGGAGCGAGCAGATGGTCATTATGGGCGGCCCGCTAATGGGCTTTACCCTGCCGTGGCTGGATGTGCCAGTGGTGAAGATTACCAACTGCCTGCTCGCCCCTTCCCCAACGGAGATGGGCGAAACGCAGGAAGAGAAAGGTTGTATACGCTGTAGCGCCTGCGCGGATGCGTGTCCGGCAGACTTGCTGCCGCAGCAGTTGTACTGGTACAGCAAAGGCCAGCTGCACGATAAAGCCCAGGCGCATAACCTGGCTGACTGTATTGAATGCGGTGCCTGTGCCTGGGTCTGCCCAAGCAATATTCCGCTGGTGCAGTACTTCCGTCAGGAGAAAGCCGAAATCTACGCTATCTCCATGGAAGAAAAACGTGCCGCTGAGGCGAAGGCCCGCTTTGAAGCGCGCCAGGCGCGACTGGAGCGCGAGAAACAAGCCCGTCAGGAACGCCATAAGCAGGCTGCCGTGCAGCCTGCGGCGAAAGATCAGGATGCGATTAACGCTGCCCTCGCCCGTGTGCGGGAGAAGAACGCGACTGCCGCTCAGCCGGTAGCGATCGTGTCTGGCCAAAAGCCGGACAATAGCGAAGCGATTGCCGCCCGCGAAGCGCGTAAAGCCGAAGCGCGCGCACGTCAGGCGGAGAAGGCGCAAAACGCCAAACCGGAAGCCAACACAGATCCGCGTAAAGCGGCGGTGGAAGCGGCTATCGCCAGGGCAAAAGCCCGTAAAGCCGGTCAGCAGACAGTGGTGGTTGAACAGGAAGCGACCGATCCGCGCAAGGCGGCCGTTGAAGCCGCTATCGCCCGCGCCAAAGCACGTAAAGCGGCACAACTTCATCCTGCCGAAGAGAGTGAAGCGCCTGTCGACCCACGTAAAGCCGCCGTTGAAGCGGCCATCGCCCGTGCCAAAGCACGAAAAGCGGCACAGCAGGACGAACGGCCTGCGGCCGCCAACGACGATCCACGCAAAGCCGCAGTCGCCGCCGCGATTGCGCGTGTTCAGGCAAAGAAAGCCGCGCAGCAAGCCGTTAACGAGGATTAAATGGTTTTCAGAATTGCAAGTTCCCCTTATACCCATAACCAGCGCCAGACATCGCGTATTATGATGCTGGTGTGCCTGGCCGCGTTGCCAGGTATTGCCGTACAGTGTTGGTTTTTCGGCTGGGGTACGCTTTTCCAGTTAGTTCTGGGTTGCGCCAGTGCCCTCGCAGCGGAAGCAGCGATCCTGAAGCTGCGCATAATGGAGGTGACTCGCATCCTGAGCGATAACTCCGCCCTGTTGACCGGCCTGTTGCTGGCCATCAGCATTCCCCCGTTCGCCCCGTGGTGGATGGTAGTATTGGGAACGATATTTGCGGTGATCATCGCCAAGCAGCTGTACGGTGGGCTGGGCCATAACCCGTTTAACCCGGCAATGATTGGTTACGTGGTGCTACTGATCTCCTTCCCGGTACAGATGACCAGTTGGCTGCCGCCGCATGAGATCGCCGCCACGGTGCCCGGCTTTATGGATGCCCTGAACGTTATCTTTACTGGCCACACCGCGATGGGCGCGGATATGAACGCGCTTCGCATGGGCGTGGATGGCATCAGCCAGGCCACCCCGCTCGATACCTTCAAAACCTCCCTGCGTGCCGGCCACAGCGTCGAGCAGGTGATGAAATCGTCTATTTACAGCGGCGTACTGGCGGGTGCGGGCTGGCAGTGGGTCAATCTGGCCTACCTGTTGGGCGGTGCCTTCCTGCTGCAACAAAAAGCGATCCGCTGGCATATTCCGGTGAGCTTCCTGGTGACGCTGGCCGTCTGTTCAACGCTCGGCTGGGTCATCTCACCTGAGTCACTGGCCAGCCCACAGCTCCATCTGCTCTCCGGCGCGACCATGCTCGGGGCATTCTTTATTCTCACCGATCCGGTCACCGCCTCTACCACCAACCGAGGTCGTCTGATTTTCGGCGCGCTGGCGGGCTTGCTGGTCTGGCTTATTCGCAGCTTTGGTGGCTATCCGGACGGCGTGGCATTTGCCGTACTGCTGGCTAACATCACCGTTCCGCTCATCGACTACTACACGCGTCCACGCGTGTACGGTCATCGCTAAGGGTTACGCCATGCTAAAGACTATGCAAAAACACGGCGTCACGCTGGCGATCTTCGCCGCCGCCCTCACCGGGCTGACTGCGCTGGTAAATGAACTGACGAAAAGCACCATTGAAGAGCAGGCAATGAAGCAGCAAAAGGCGTTGTTCGATCAGGTGATCCCATCAGACTTCTATGATAATAACCTGCAAAAAAGCTGCTTTGTCGTGCAGGCCCCGCAGCTCGGTAAAGGAAGCCACCGCGTTTATATTGCCCGTAAGGGCGAGAACCCGGTGGGCGCCATCATGGAAGCCACCGCGCCGGACGGTTACTCTGGCGCAATTCAGCTGCTGGTAGGCAGCGATTTTTCCGGCACCGTGCTGGGTACGCGCGTGACGGAACATCACGAAACGCCGGGCCTTGGCGACAAAATTGAAACACGCCTGAGCGACTGGATTTTACACTTTGCCGGTAAGATGATTCATGGCGAGGACGATCCTGCTTTCGCGGTGAAAAAAGATGGCGGTGAGTTTGACCAGTTCACGGGCGCCACGATTACGCCCCGCGCGGTCGTCAACGCCGTCAAACGCGCCGGTCTGTATGCCGAAACGCTGCCCGCGCAGATCAATCATCTTTCCGCCTGTGAGGAGTGACCATGAGCCAGGTTAAAGAGGTTATCGTCCAGGGACTCTGGAAGAACAACTCGGCATTGGTACAGCTGTTGGGATTGTGCCCGCTGCTGGCGGTGACGTCTACCGCCACCAACGCGCTCGGGCTGGGGCTGGCGACCACGCTGGTGCTGACCCTGACCAACTTCTCCATTTCTGTTTTGCGCCGCTGGACGCCATCGGAAATCCGTATTCCGATTTATGTCATGATCATTGCATCGGTGGTCAGCGTCGTGCAAATGCTGATTAACGCCTACGCATTTGGCCTGTACCAGTCGCTCGGGATCTTCATTCCGCTTATCGTGACTAACTGTATTGTCGTGGGACGCGCTGAAGCCTTCGCGGTTAAAAACAACCCGGCAATTTCCGCGCTGGATGGGTTTTCCATCGGCATGGGCGCGACTGCCGCCATGTTCGTCCTCGGCTCTCTGCGTGAAATTCTGGGCAACGGTACGCTCTTCGACGGTGCGGACGCGCTGCTTGGCGGCTGGGCGAAATCGCTGCGTATCGAGGTGTTCCATACGGACACCCCATTCCTGCTGGCCATGCTACCGCCAGGCGCCTTCATTGGCCTTGGGATGATGCTGGCGTTAAAATACCTGATTGATGAAAAACGTAAACGCCGCGCCGCTGAACGCAGCGTACAGGAAGGGATCCCCGAGAAAGCAGTATGAATAAAGAGAAACGCATTGCGATCCTGACGCGCCTGCGCGATGAGAATCCTCATCCAACGACAGAGCTGAATTTTAACTCGCCGTTTGAACTGTTGATCGCGGTGCTGCTCTCTGCGCAGGCCACTGACGTGAGCGTCAACAAAGCCACGGCCCTGCTCTACCCTGTAGCCAACACGCCGCAGGCCATGCTGGAGATGGGGGTTGAAGGGATAAAATCCTATATCAAGACCATCGGCCTGTTTAACAGTAAGGCCGAAAACGTCATTAAGACCTGCCGGATCCTGCTTGAGCAGCACGGCGGTGAAGTCCCGGAAGATCGCGCAGCGCTGGAAGCGTTGCCAGGCGTCGGGCGTAAAACGGCAAATGTCGTGCTCAACACGGCGTTTGGCTGGCCGACGATCGCCGTGGACACTCACATCTTCCGCGTTTCTAATCGCACCCGGTTCGCGCCGGGTAAAAACGTGGAAGAGGTGGAAGAAAAGCTATTAAAAGTGGTCCCTGCGGAATTTAAGGTGGATTGCCATCACTGGCTAATCCTTCACGGGCGCTATACCTGTATTGCACGTAAGCCACGCTGCGGCTCCTGCATTATCGAAGATCTCTGTGAATACAAAGAAAAAGTCTATCCCTGAAGGTACATACACTTGTTATTGTTCAAGCCCTTAGATTAAATAAGGGCTCTGATATCTTCTCCCTTGGCCGTAATTTTCCCTCTCATTGTCCATAAAGTGTTGTCGATTCTGCGGATATTTAACACTCAAACAGGTTAATAGTTTTTTCATCACCAAAAATTTCTATACATCTGTGATCGCGATCACTCTGATAACTTGATGTTGTATTTTTGTTTTTAAAACCCTCTCCACGCCTTTGCCAGACAAGATCTCATCCTTTACTCACCGCATATAAGACCAGTCATTTTTCAGAATATGGGCTATATCACTGCCTTTCACCCAAAATAGCAGAACATATCGCCATACAGCCATTCATCAGGGTCATTTACAGTGAAAAAAACCACCAATTCTCAACGGATGAAATTTAACGCTGCATAACATTTGCGTGAACCGATGATTATACCGCCACAGTTATATGTAACAGATTATTACAAACGTATTGCCAGATGGGGCTGGATAGTGAACATTACCCGCCGTTTCCCCTCCCAATATAACTATAAAGCGGATGGACTACGGTCATCACGCTATGAACACCCCCGTTAATATGGGATGTAAAAAAAGAGGTATATGTGTCTACTGCAAACAATAAACCAACAGATGAGAGCGTAAGTCTTAACGCTTTCAAACAGCCTAAAGCGTTCTATCTCATTTTCTCAATCGAATTATGGGAGCGTTTTGGCTACTACGGCCTGCAAGGGATTATGGCCGTTTACCTGGTTAAGCAACTGGGTATGTCCGAAGCCGATTCCATCACGCTGTTCTCGTCCTTCAGCGCTCTGGTCTATGGCCTGGTCGCCATCGGCGGCTGGTTAGGCGATAAAGTCCTCGGTACGAAACGTGTCATTATGCTGGGCGCCGTGGTTCTGGCGATTGGCTATGGTCTGGTTGCATGGTCCGGGCACGATGCGGGCGTGGTATACATGGGCATGGCTACCATCGCGGTAGGTAACGGCCTCTTTAAGGCTAACCCGTCCTCCCTGCTTTCTACCTGCTACAACAAAGATGATCCGCGTCTGGACGGTGCATTTACCATGTACTACATGTCCATCAACATCGGTTCATTCTTCTCGATGCTGGCAACCCCATGGCTGGCCGCGAAATTCGGCTGGAGCGTAGCGTTTGCGCTGAGCTTCGTGGGTATGCTGATCACCGTTGTGAACTTCCTGTTCTGTCGCAGCTGGGTTAAAGATTATGGTTCTAAACCAGACTTCGAACCCGTGCATATGGGCAAACTGCTGGCAACCATCGTCGGCATTGTGATCCTGGCCGCTGTCGCTACCTGGCTGCTGCACAACCAGGGTATTGCACGTGCCGTACTGGCCGTGGTTGCGCTGGGTATCGTGATTATCTTCGCTAAAGAAGCCTTCGCGATGCAGGGTGCGGCACGTCGTAAGATGATTGTGGCGTTCATCCTGATGCTGGAAGCGATTATCTTCTTCGTCCTGTACAGCCAGATGCCAACGTCCCTGAACTTCTTCGCAATCCGCAACGTTGAGCACTCGATCCTGGGTATCGCGTTCGAGCCGGAGCAGTACCAGGCACTGAACCCGTTCTGGATCATGATTGGTAGCCCGATTCTGGCCGCTATCTATAACAAGATGGGCGACCGTCTGCCGATGCCGCACAAGTTCGCTATCGGTATGGTGCTGTGCTCTGGCGCATTCCTGGTGCTGCCGCTGGGGACGAAATTCGCGACCGACGCGGGTATCGTGTCTGTTAACTGGCTGATCCTGAGCTATGCGCTGCAATCCATCGGTGAACTGATGATCTCCGGTCTGGGCCTGGCGATGGTTGCACAGCTGGTCCCTCAGCGTCTGATGGGCTTCATCATGGGTAGCTGGTTCCTGAC
>NZ_JABMCU010000193.1:0-8487 GCF_013179605.1 Enterobacter sp. CM29
ATCGATAATGTACATGGTGTTGCAGGTCCACATCAGCGTGGAGGCGATAAACAACATGCGGACGTTTTTATCCTGCCAGCCGCTTACCTGGGTGATGGGCTTGTCCGTCACCTGCTCTACGCGCGCCACCGATGGCAGCACAAAGGCTATCAGCGCCAGGCTGATGGCAAAAATTCCCGCGGCGATGGTGAACATGACGGTGAAACCGTAGTTCAGCGCCAGCATGAACGCCAGCGGGGGGCCGATGACCCATGCGAGAGAGAGCTGCGCACGCATTACCGAGCTGAACATCACCACTTCCCGCGCCGAGTTGTCGGCGTACTCCCGGGCCAGAGCGAAGAGCTGCGGCATGGCGGTGTTCGCCAGAGAGGCCAACAGCACGCCACAGGTGATAAGCGTCAGGTAGTGACGATTAAAGGCAAACAGCAACGCGTTGCCCACGGCCATGGCGCAACAAAAGAGGATCAGCTTGCGGCGATCGCCCTGGCTGTCGGATCGTTTCGCCAGCCACAGGCTGACGAGGATCCCGGCAATGGCGTTGACGGTGTAGAACAGGCCTACCCAAAATGGCTGCGCCCCAACCTCACGACTGAGAAACAGGCTCAGCGTCGGCGCCTGTAGCGCACCGGCCACGCCCATCATGAAGGCCACCAGCATAAAAGCGGCGTACACGCCGTTCAGGCGTCGCCCCATCGTCATCAACCAGAGCATGCGCAAGTCCTTATGAAAGCGAATCGAAATTGGGTGAAATAGTAAACGAAAAAAGCCAGCAAAAACATTTTGCTGGCGGGTGATTAGCACCAATACTCAGTCACACATGATCGAGGCGAGTTAGCGAGAAGAGGTCGGTTTCGTAACGTCCCACTGCATCAGATCTTCCAGTATTCTCAGCCGCTGCTCTGCGCACTGGCGGGCCAGCCAGGACACTCCCTTTGTCGCTGAAAAATAGTGCTGATAAAACTGACGTGCGGTAGACCTCTTCATAATTTACCTCCTCGCTTCATCGATAAGGATTATTGGCTTAATATAGGGATTAATAAATTGCTGATTTTTTGTCAGGAGTTCCTCTTTTATGCCTTCTGGTCGTCTGCAACAACAATTTATCCGCCTCTGGCAGTGCTGCGAGGGGCAATCGCAGGAGACCACGCTGAACGAGCTGGCTGAGCTCCTCAACTGCTCCCGGCGTCATATGCGTACCCTCCTTAACACCATGCAGCAGCAGGGCTGGCTAAACTGGGAGGCCGAAGCCGGACGCGGTAAGCGCTCGCGCCTGACTTTCCTCTATACCGGCCTGGCGTTGCAGCAACAGCGGGCGGAGGATCTGCTGGAGCAAGACCGCATCGATCAGCTGGTCCAGCTGGTGGGCGACAAAGCCGCCGTGCGCCAGATGCTGGTCTCGCATCTGGGACGCAGCTTTCGTCAGGGACGCCACATTCTGCGAGTGCTTTACTATCGCCCAATGAAAAATCTTTTGCCCGGTACGGCGTTACGTCGCTCTGAAACCCACATGGCCCGGCAGATTTTTAGCGGTCTGACGCGGATAAATGAGGAAAACGGGGAACTGGAAGCGGATATTGCCCATCACTGGCAACAGGTGTCTCCGTTGCACTGGCGCTTCTTTTTACGTCCCGGCATTCATTTCCACCATGGACGCGAGCTGGAGATGCGCGACGTTATCGACTCCTTAGAGCGCGCCCGCACGCTGCCGCTCTATTCGCATATCGCGCGGATCCACTCCCCCACGGCCTGGACGCTGGATATTGAGCTATCGCAGCCGGACAAATGGCTTCCGTGGCTTCTGGGCTACGTGCCCTCGATGATCCTGCCTGCCGAGTGGCGATCCCTGAACAATTTTTCCAGCCAGCCGATTGGTACGGGCCCCTACTCCGTTTCACGGAACAACAGTAATCAGCTGAAGATCCGCGCCTTTGATGATTACTTTGGCTATAGGGCGCTGATCGACGAAGTCAACGTCTGGGTGCTACCGGATCTCAACGAAGAGCTGAGCGCAGGCCTGACGCTGGAAGGGCCAACAGCCGGTGAAAAGGCGTTCGAAAGCCGCCTGGAGGAGGGCTGCTACTACCTGCTCTTCGATAGCCGCAGCCATCGCGGGGCGAATCACGACGTACGCAGGTGGATCAGCCATGTTCTGGCGCCCGCTAACCTGATTTATCACGCAGAGGAGCAATACCAGACCTGGTGGTTCCCGGCCTATGGCCTGCTTCCGCGCTGGCACCATGCGCAGCCAGTACGCAGTGAAAAACCTGCCGGACTGGAGACCATCACCCTCAGCTACTATCGCGATCACATTGAGCACCGGTTTATCGCAAGGATCATGAGTAAGCTGCTGGCAGCCGAGGGCGTGACGCTGGCGATACAGGAAGTGGACTATGATGAATGGCACCGTGGAGATGTTATCAGCGATATCTGGCTCAACAGTGCGAACTTCACGCTGCCGCTTGATTTTTCGCTCTTCTCTCACCTGTATGAAGTGCCCCTGATTCAGCACTGTATCAATCGGGACTGGCAGCGAGACGCCGCACGTTGGCGGGCAGGAGAAATGGATCTGGCCGCCTGGTGTCAGGAGCTCCTGGCCGGGCAGACGATCGTACCGTTGATTCACCACTGGCTGCTGATCCAGGGTCAGCGCAGCATGCGCGGCCTGCGAATGAATACCCTGGGCTGGTTTGATTTTAAATCCGCGTGGTTTGCGCCGCCGGAGCCATAACGCTTTCGTAATATTCACCAAATCATTACAATAGCGCCGTTCTCAACGGGGTGCTGCATCACTGATGTGCGCTGAGATAATACCCGTCGAACCTGATCCGGATAACGCCGGCGAAGGGATTTGAGGCTGTCTCTCAAAATCCTTTGCCACTCAACCCTGAGGTGCAAAGTGTTAAAAAACGTTCTTCCTCTGCTGGCGCTGTTTGCGCTGCCTGTTTTTGCTAAGCCTGTCCTGACGGTCTACACCTACGACTCCTTCTCCGCCGACTGGGGCCCCGGCCCGGCGGTGAAAAAAGCCTTTGAAGCCGACTGCAACTGCGAGCTGAAATTCGTGGCACTGGAAGATGGTGTCTCTCTGCTTAACCGGCTGCGTATGGAAGGCAAAAACAGCAAAGCCGACGTGGTGCTCGGGCTGGATAACAACCTGCTGCAAGCCGCCACTCAAACCAGACTGTTCGCCAAAAGCGGCGTGGCGGCAGATGCCGTCAACGTGCCGGGCGGCTGGAAAAACGACACCTTCGTACCCTTTGATTACGGTTACTTTGCGTTTGTCTACGATAAAAACAAGCTGAAGAATCCGCCCAAAAGCCTGAAAGAGCTGGTCGAAAGCGATCAGAAGTGGCGCGTGATTTATGAGGATCCGCGCACCAGCACGCCGGGTCTGGGGCTGCTGTTGTGGATGCAGAAAGTCTATGGCGACAAAACGCCTGAGGCGTGGCAGAAACTGGCTGCGAAAACCGTTACCGTCACCAAAGGCTGGAGCGAAGCCTACGGCCTGTTCCTGAAAGGCGAAAGCGACCTTGTGCTGAGCTACACGACTTCTCCGGCCTACCACATTATCGCCGAGAAGAAAGACAACTACGCTGCCGCGAACTTTGCTGAAGGGCATTATTTGCAGGTGGAAGTGGCCGCCCGCACCGCCGCGAGCAAACAGCCGGAGCTCGCCGAGAAATTCCTGAAGTTTATGGTTTCACCGGCATTCCAGAATGCTATTCCGACAGGAAACTGGATGTACCCGGTCACTGATGTTGCGCTGCCGGCAGGTTTTGAGCAGCTGAACAAACCGCAAACCTCCCTGGAATTTACGCCGCAGCAGGTTGCCACCCAGCGCGCCGCATGGATAAGTGAATGGCAACGCGCCGTCAGCCGCTGATCCCCGGCTGGTTAGTTCCCGGGCTGCTCGCCGCTATACTGATGGTGGTCGTCAGCCTGGGTGCATTCCTTGCGCTGTGGTTTAACGCGCCAGAGAGCGATCTGCTTGCCCTCTGGCACGACAGCTATCTCTGGCACGTCATCCGTTTCTCCTTCTGGCAGGCGTTTCTCTCCGCGCTGCTGTCGACGCTCCCGGCCATTTTCCTCGCGCGCGCCCTCTATCGCAGACGTTTCCCCGGCAGGCTTGCCCTGCTGCGGCTGTGCGCGATGACGCTGATCCTGCCCGTGCTGGTGGCGGTGTTCGGCATTCTGAGCGTCTATGGTCGGCAGGGATGGCTGGCATTCCTTTTCAACCTGCTTGGTCTGGAATGGACCTTCTCGCCATACGGCCTGAAAGGCATTCTGCTGGCGCATATTTTTTTCAATATGCCGATGGCCACGCGCCTCTTTTTACAGGCGCTGGAAAACATTCCCGGTGAGCAGCGTCAGATTGCCGCCCAGCTTGGCATGCGCGGCTGGTCGTTCTTCCGCTTTGTCGAATGGCCGTGGCTGCGACGCCAGATTGCCCCGGTTGCCGCGCTAATCTTTATGCTCTGCTTCGCCAGCTTCGCGACCGTACTTTCTCTCGGCGGCGGGCCGCAGGCCACCACCATTGAGCTGGCGATCTATCAGGCTTTAAGTTACGACTACGATCCGGGCCGCGCCGCGCTGCTGGCGATCGTGCAGATGGTATGCTGTCTGGCACTGGTGTTACTCAGCCAGAGGCTAAGCAAAACGATCCCCACAGGAAGCAATAACATGACAGGCTGGCGCGATCCGCAGGACTGCCTGTATAGCCGCGTCGCGGATTTTATGCTGATCGCACTGGCACTCCTGCTTTTGCTGCCCCCGCTGCTGGCCGTTATCGTTGATGGACTGAATCGCAATGTGTTGTCGGTACTGCAACAACCTGTCCTGTGGCAAGCGACGTGGACCTCCTTGCGCATTGCGTTGGCAGCCGGGCTACTGTGCGTGATCCTGACCATGATGCTGCTCTGGAGCAGCCGCGAGCTGTACGCGCGTCATGCCCGTAAAGCCGGACACGCGCTGGAACTGACGGGTATGCTGATCCTGGCGATGCCGGGCATTGTGCTGGCGACCGGATTCTTTTTACTGTTCAACAGCACCATCGGCCTGCCGGAAAGCGCCGACGGCATCGTCATTTTTACCAACGCACTGATGGCCATCCCTTACGCGCTCAAGGTACTGGAAAACCCGATGCGCGACGTCAACAGCCGCTACAGCTTGCTGTGTCAGTCGCTGGGCATGCAGGGCTGGCAGCGCCTGAAGGTGGTAGAATTGCGCGCACTGAAACGTCCGCTCGCCCAGGCGCTGGCGTTTGCCTGCGTGCTGTCGATTGGCGATTTTGGCGTAGTGGCGCTCTTCGGCAACGAGGATTTCCGCACGCTGCCGTTCTGGCTTTATCAGCAAATTGGCTCCTATCGTAGCCAGGACGGCGCCGTCACGGCGCTGCTCCTGTTGCTGCTGTGCTTTGCGTTATTTACCGTTATCGAAAAACTTCCGGGGCGTGATGTTAAAACTGACTGATGTAACCTGGCTTTATGAGCACCTGCCAATGCGTTTTACCCTCTCCGTTCGTCAGGGAGAGCGAATCGCAGTGCTTGGCCCCAGCGGGGCCGGAAAAAGTACCCTGCTCAATCTGATTGCCGGTTTTTTGCAGCCTGCCAGCGGGTCGATCGTCATTGATAACGGCGAGTATACCTACGCTCCGCCGGCTAAGCGCCCGGTGTCGATGCTGTTTCAGGAAAACAATCTGTTCAATCATCTTACGGTCTGGCAGAACATCGCGCTGGGTATGGATCCGGGGTTAAAGCTCAGTGCTGCGCAGCGGCAGACGCTGGAGGCGATCGCCGAACAAATGGGCCTGTCTGCGTTTATCAACAGACTTCCGGGGGAGCTTTCCGGCGGCCAGCGCCAGCGCGTGGCGCTGGCACGCTGTCTGGTGCGCGAGCAGCCGCTGCTGCTGCTCGACGAACCCTTTTCGGCGCTCGACCCGGCCCTGCGCCAGGAGATGCTCTCGCTGGTTGAGGAGGTGTGCGAGCGCGAGCAACTGACGATGCTGATGGTTTCGCACAGCATTGAAGATGCCGCACGCATCGCGCCGCGATCGGTGGTGATCGCGGAAGGACGTATTTTGTGGGATGGAGAGACAGAAGAACTTCTGAGTGGTAACGCAGGGGCATCTTCATTGTTGGGCATTCGTGCGGTCTGATGCCCTCACCCTGGCCCTCTCCCACGGGGAGAGGGAAAACACCTTAACGGCTCACCACCTTCAACAGGATCTCGCCGTACACCGGCATCAGCGGGTGACGGATCAGCGCCACCAGCGCTACCACCGCCACGCCGAGCGTAAGTGGGGCCAGCCAGAGCAGGCGCGTGCGCGGGAGATAGCGGGTCAGGCGATCGACGCTCGCTTTCGCGCTGCGCCACAGGCGCCAGCAGAGCCAAACCGCCAGCCACAGCAGCACCGCCGTACCCAGCAGCAGCCATTTAAACTCACCGCTTTGCATACCGTCAGGAATATCAATCGCCGCGCCCGCCAGGATACCCGGCAGGAAGTAGAACGGCGGCCAGAAGACGCAGCCGATGATATTCGGCACCACAAACTTCGCGACGGGCAGATCCAGCATCCCGGCCACCATCGGCACCAGTGGACGCGTTGGCCCAACGAAGCGCCCCACGAGGATGGTGAACATGCTGTGCTGGTGCAGTGCATGCTCGGTTTTATCCAGCAGCGCTTTGTTTTTTTTCATGAACGACCAGCGGTGCAGCGGCTTCTTAAAGCGCCAGCCCAGCCAGAAGGAGATCCAGTCCCCCAGCAAACAGCCGATAATACCGGCCATCCACGCCTGCCAGAAATTGACCTCGCCGCTGCCGATAAGCGCCCCAAGCCCCGCCATCATCACGGTGCCGGGCAGGATCAGCCCGACCAGCGCCAGCGACTCCAGAAACGCCACCAGCGCCACGGCGATGAGCGAATACATAACGGACTGGGTAATAAAATGTTCCAGCAATGCCTGCATAACTATTCCGGTCAGAAAACGAATCAGCGATTCTGCTTAGCGCCCTGCACCGCGTCAAGGCATCAATTGTCTGAATAGTTTACAAGATGCGCCTGAAGTTCACCTGAATGTTTACCGATTATTCACATCCCGCACGGAATTCGCTCGGGCTGGCACCGGTGCACTTCTTAAACACGCGAGAGAAATAGAGCTGATCTTCAAAGCCGACGTTACGCCCGACGGTGGCGATAGGCATTCGGGTGGTGCTGAGCAGCAGTTTCGCCTGGCTGATGCGCTGATCCTCGCGCCAGCTGAGTACGCTCACGCCAAGCTGCTGGCGGAACAGATGCGACAGCCGTGACGGCGACAGGCACACATGCTGGGCGACGCTGGCAATATCAAACTGGCTGTCGGCAAGGTGGTCGCTGATGTACTGGCAGGCGTCGCGGACGCGGTTGTCCAGCGGCGGATTAAGCGACTCGTTGATGGCCTCCATGCGGCGCAGCAGTACCTGTTCAAGCAGGTTGATGGCCAGCAGTTCGGCGTAGCGCCCTCCCGCCTGCCCTGCCTCAATAATCTGTGCAAACAGCTCACGGAACTGCGCCAGATGCGCCTCATCCGGGCGATAAAAACCGGTTTGCGCGAAAATGGCCGGCCACGAGAGCCACTCCTGCCAGTAGGCGCGCGGACGGAAATAGACCCACTGGTGATACCACTCTTTGGCATCCGGGTGGCGCCCGTAGTGGTGGATCTCCCCCGGCGGGAACAGCAGCATATCGCCGGGGCGGCA
Organism: Enterobacter sp. CM29; assembly: GCF_013179605.1. Lineage (NCBI taxonomy): Bacteria > Pseudomonadati > Pseudomonadota > Gammaproteobacteria > Enterobacterales > Enterobacteriaceae > Enterobacter > Enterobacter sp. CM29. The sequence continues at coordinate 7,732 of NZ_JABMCU010000193.1, forward strand.
GATAAACTGCCGATCGCCGTTTTTAATCACCCCTTCCCCGCGAACGGTCAGGTTCAGAATATACCCTTTCATTCCGAGCGGTCGATCGACGTAGAAATCGAGATACCCCTCGGCCTCAATGGGCGTCAGCCCCGCCACCAGATGGGCGTTAAATGAGTATCCCGGCAGCAGGGGATCGTTTTGCGGTTCGGCCATAGATTCAGTTCTCCCAAGGGTCCTGAAGGAAACCAATTGTCCATATCGATAAAAGCAGTATAAAAATGGCCCGCGAAAAGATCCAAAAAGCATCACGCCTCTTTTACGTCCGCCATGTTTCAGCCTTTTCCCCTGATTTCTCCGCCAGCACGGGCGGATAAGCAGTAACAAAAGTGTCTATAAGTACGGCAGAAATGTCCACATTGAATATTTGCACGGCGTCACACTTTCAATCGTAACAGCAATTTAATCCATAAGATTAGCGGATCCTGCCTGACGATCTTTGTCCTCAGTCTCTAATGTTCTTCCATACCTGTTTTGGATGGAGCAACACCATGGCAATTGCAATTGGCCTCGATTTTGGCAGCGACTCAGTTCGCGCGCTGGCAGTGGACTGTACGACTGGCCGGGAGATAGCAACCAGCGTTGAGTGGTATCCGCGCTGGCAAGAGGGGCGCTACTGCGATGCGCCGAACAACCAGTTCCGTCACCACCCGCGCGATTACATTGAATCAATGGAAGCGGCGATCAAAACCGTGCTGGCGGAGCTGACGGATGCCC
>NZ_JABMCU010000194.1:0-8385 GCF_013179605.1 Enterobacter sp. CM29
GGCATTACCGACTGGCAAAAGCGCTACCCGCAAAACCCGGGAGCAAAAATGCTGCCAACGCAGCTGGTGAACGTGCAAAACTTTAAGCCCGCCTCCACCAGCAAAATCGCCCTGCTGCTGCCGTTAAACGGCCAGGCAGCGGTGTTTGGCCGCGCCATTCAGCAAGGTTTTGAAGCCGCGAAAAACGGCACTACCGCCGTCACCGGCAGCGCCGTTCCGGCGCAGGCAGCACAGGCGGCGAATGTGAACGACGTCGTCAGTCCGTCAGCCGCCGAAACCAGCGACCTGACCACCGCGCAAACCCCTGCCCAGGGCACCATGCAGAATCCGGTTACCGCCCCAACGACGCAACCCGCTACCTCAGCGCCTGCGGCAACACAGGCCCCGGCTGAAACTCCGGCGCCCGCGACGGCAGAACAACCTCAGCCGCAAACCGCGCAGCCGGAACAGCAGCCAGCAGCCCAGCCGCAGGCTGTGGCCACCACCAGCGCTAACCCTGGTGCAGAGTTGAAAATCTACGACACCAGCGCCCAGCCGCTTGACCAGGTGCTGGCGCAGGTTCAGCAGGACGGGGCCAGCATCGTTGTCGGCCCGCTGTTGAAAAACAACGTGGAAGCGCTGATGAAGAGCAACACCACGCTGAACGTGCTTGCGCTGAACCAGCCAGAGCAGGTTCAGAACCGCGCCAATATCTGTTACTTCGCCCTCTCTCCGGAGGATGAAGCCCGCGATGCGGCCCGTCATATTCACGAGCAGGGCAAGCAGGCGCCGCTGCTGCTGATCCCACGCAGCACGCTGGGCGACCGCGTTGCCAACGCCTTTGCGCAAGAGTGGCAGACCCTTGGCGGTGGCGTGGTGTTGCAGCAGAAATTTGGCTCAGCTTCCGAACTGAGAGCGGGCGTGAACGGCGGGGCAGGTATTGCCCTCAACGGTAGCCCGGTATCCGCCAGCCTGCCGCAGCAGCAGAGCGTCACCATCGGCGGTCTGACGATCCCGGCCCCCCCTACCGACGCGCAAATCAGCGGCGGCGGTAAAGTGGATTCGGCGTACATCGTCGCTACGCCGGAAGAGATCGCCTTTATCAAACCAATGATCGCCATGCGTAACGGCAGCCAGAGCGGCGCTACGCTCTACGCCAGCTCCCGCAGCGCACAGGGTACCGCAGGCCCGGATTTCCGTCTGGAAATGGAAGGACTGCAATACAGCGAGATCCCTATGCTGGCAGGCAGCAACCCGCAGTTGATGCAGCAGGCGCTGGGCGCGGTGCGCAATGATTATTCCCTGGCGCGTCTGTACGCGATGGGCGTCGATGCCTGGGCGCTGGCAAACCACTTTACCCAGATGCGCCAGGTACCGGGCTTTGAGCTTAACGGGAATACCGGCGATCTGACCGCCGATCAGGATTGTGTGATTAACAGGAAGTTATCATGGCTCAAATACCAGCAGGGGCAGATCGTCCCGGCCAGTTAAGCCGCAAAGAGACCGGCGACGCGTGGGAGCTAAAAGCGCGCCGCTGGCTTGAAGGCAAAGGACTGCGCTTTGTCGCCGCCAACGTTCGCGGGCGCGGCGGCGAGATTGACCTGATCATGAAAGACGGTCAAACCATCGTGTTTGTTGAAGTACGCTACCGACAGTCGTCCCGTTTTGGCGGTGCTGCCGCCAGCGTGACGCTCGCCAAACAACAAAAATTATTACAGACTGCCCACTTGTGGCTTGCCCGCCATAATGGGAGTTTTGATACTGTGGATTGCCGTTTCGATGTGGTAGCCTTCACCGGAAATGCGATCGACTGGCTTAAAAACGCGTTTGGCGAAGACGCATAAATAAGATTTTAAAGGGATACCGTGCTCGAACGAATAAAAGTGTGCTTCACAGAAAGCATTCAAACGCAGATTGCCGCAGCGGAAGCCCTTCCGGACGCGATCTCGCGTGCAGCGATGACGCTGGTTCAGTCGCTGCTCAACGGCAACAAAATCCTCTGTTGTGGCAATGGCACGTCCGCCGCCAACGCACAGCATTTTGCTGCCAGCATGATCAATCGCTTCGAAACCGAGCGACCGAGTTTACCTGCCATTGCACTAAACACCGATAACGTGGTCTTAACTGCGATTGCCAACGATCGTCTGCATGACGAAATTTACGCCAAGCAGGTGCGCGCCTTAGGCCATGCCGGAGACGTGTTGCTGGCGATCTCCACGCGCGGTAACAGCCGGGATATCGTTAAGGCGGTTGAAGCGGCAGTAACCCGGGACATGACGATTGTCGCCCTGACCGGTTACGACGGCGGTGAGCTGGCTGGCCTGCTGGGGCCGCAGGATGTGGAGATCCGCATTCCTTCGCACCGTAGCGCCCGCATCCAGGAGATGCATATGCTCACGGTGAACTGCTTATGCGATCTGATCGATAACACGCTTTTCCCTCACCAGGATGATTAAGGAGTTCTCATGAAGGTTTTATCGGCCCTTGCAGTCGTGATGTCTGCATTACTGCTTCAGGGATGCATCGCTGCCGCTGTAGTCGGTACCGCAGCGGTCGGCACCAAAGCAGCGACCGATCCGCGTACCGTTGGGACGCAGGTGGATGACGGTACGCTTGAGCTGCGCGTAAACAGTGCGCTGTCGAAAGACGAACAGATCAAGAAGGAAGCACGCATTAACGTGACGGCTTATCAGGGTAAAGTTCTGCTGGCAGGCCAGGCGCCAACCCCTGAACTCGCCTCGCGCGCCAAACAGATCGCGATGGGCGTAGAAGGTACGGCGGAAGTGTTTAACGAGATCCGCCAGGGCCAGCCGATTGGTCTCGGCACCGCGTCATCTGATACCTGGATCACCACCAAAGTGCGTTCCCAGCTGCTGGGTACCGACCAGGTGAAATCCTCAAACGTGAAAGTAACCACTGAGAACGGCGAAGTGTTCCTGCTAGGCCTGGTGACAGAACGTGAAGGGAAAGCGGCGGCGGATATCGCCAGCCGGGTGAGCGGCGTGAAGCACGTCACCACCGCCTTTACTTATATCAAGTAATTCACACCTGACTGTAAGCCCGGTAAGCGCCAACGCCACCGGGCTTTCTTTCACACCAGCGCCATACTCCCCACAATCACTCCGCTCAACGCCACCAGCCCCGCCGTCAGCCACAGCGCTTTCGCCGGGAATGACTTACGCAGCATGATCAGCGACGGCAGGCTCACCGCCGGCAGCGTGATGAGCAGCGCCAGCGCCGGTGCGGTACCCATGCCAGCCATCATCATGGTCTGAATAATCGGGATCTCCGCCGCGGTTGGGATCACAAACAGGCAACCGGCCACCGCCATCGCAATCACCCACATCAGCGTGTTGTCGATAGCGCCATCCGCATGCGGGAACAGCCAGACGCGCGCCGCCCCCAGCACCAGTACGGCCAGGATATAGACCGGGATTGTGCTCCAGAAAAGCTGCCACAGCGCTTTGCCCCAGCGAGCTAAGAAACTGCCCTGCGGATCGCTGAGGTCCAGCTCAACGGAGGCAGGCCCGGCCTCGTTGTCTTTCACCAGGTGCTGCACTAGCGTAGCGACAAGCACCACCGTCAGCAGGCCAGCCGCCAGACGGATAAACGCGAAATGCCAGCCGAGAACGAAGCCCATAAACACCAGCGTTGCCGGGTTCAGCAGGGGGTTACCCATCCAGAAGGCAAGCGCACCGCCCATCGACACGCGCTGTCGGCGCATACCCGCCGCCACCGGTGCAGCGCAGCAGGAGCACATCATGCCCGGCAGGGAGAAAATCGTTCCCAGCAGCGTGCCCTGCAGGCGCGGTTGTCCCAGGGTTTTTATCAGCCAGTTACGCGGGATAAGTACCTGAATCAGCGAGCCCAGCAATACGCCCAATACCGCCGCTTTCCAGACGGCAAGAAAATAGACCATTGCGTAATCCCACGCCGCGCGAAGCGGGCTGGAATCGGCCTGCGCGAGAATCGATTTACCGATGCTGTGGGTGTCGGCGGCGGTGAAGGCTTTACCGTAGTACGGCTGCCATTTCACATACCAGAGGCCAATGATGACCACGAGAAAGAAGAGTGCGGGCTTCCACCACTGAACAGGTGTTGCCGCCTGAGATGAAGACTGACCAGTCATACCATTCCCCGGAAGGTGTTATTTAATAAGCCGGGGAAGTTTACGCCTCGCCCTGCGCGATTTCACGCAGTTTTGCCGAAGGGATAATATTAACCCCCTCTTGCGACGGAGCCAGTGCCTCTTTCAGCATCGCCTGCGCGACATCCCGCGCCTCGATGGACTTCCAGTTACCGGGCAGGATGCGAAACAGCGGAGCGAAAAAAGACTCGTTGAAACGCCGTTCGTCGCGGTGGCCCATCAGCATGGAAGGCCGTACGATGGTCAGGCGCTCCCATTGCTGCGCGATTAACGCCTCTTCCATTTTGCCCTTCACCTGGTTGTAAAAAAACGGCGAGCCTGCGTTCGCGCCGTGCGCGCTGACCACCAGGAAATGCTTAGCACCCAGCTTCTTGGCCGTCAGGGCGGTATCTACCACCAGCGTGTAATCTGCATGGACAAAGGCTTCTTTACTGCCCGCTTCCCGTCGGGTGGTGCCAAGGCAGCAAAAGGCGATATCAATGGGATCCTGCACCTGCGCCAGCGCGTCGGTAAGCTGGGGATCGTGCGGATTATAGACGCCGGTGATATCCAACAGCGGGCGACGCGTCGGGGCGGCGATATAGTTGATATGCCGATCCTGGATCAGCAGCCGCAGCAAATGTCCACCCACCAGCCCGGTTGCGCCGGTAATCAGTACCTGACTCATCTTGTCCCCTTTACAGAATAGTCCGTTTGCGATCTGGGCCTGCTCTACCACACTTAAAAGTCTGTTACCGGTAAGTATTTACCACAAACGGGAAAAAAACAGTCTGAAGCGAAAACAACGGAGGAAGCATGGGTAAAAAAATCGCAGTCTTGATTACCGACGAGTTTGAAGATTCAGAATTTACGTCGCCAGCAGAGGCATTCCGCAAGGCGGGCCACGAGGTGGTCACCATCGAAAAAGAAGCGGGTAAAACCGTGAAGGGCCACAAGGGTGAAGCCAGCGTGACCATTGACGAATCCATTGATAACGTCAGCCCGTCGGATTTCGACGCCCTGCTGTTACCGGGCGGCCATTCACCGGATTCCCTGCGCGGGGACGAGCGTTTCGTCACCTTTACCCGTGACTTCGTCGGCACCGGTAAACCGGTGTTTGCCATTTGCCACGGTCCGCAGCTGCTCATCAGCGCCGAGGTGGTACGCGGGCGTAAGCTCACCGCGGTGAAACCGATCGTTATCGATCTGAAAAACGCCGGTGCCGAGTTCTACGATCAGGAAGTGGTGAACGATAACGATCAGCTGATCACCAGCCGTACGCCGGACGATCTTCCAGCGTTTAACCGCGAAGCGCTACGCCTGCTCGGTGCGTAACCAGTGCAGCTTCTTGCCAAAGCCCAGGGTGTTGTCGGTAAATTTCAGCTCATCGAGGCGGATTTCCCACACCGGGGCTTTTAGCGCTGCGGCCACTGGGAAGCGGCGCGTATAGCGTTTACGCTGGGCGTCGCTTTCCTCACCTTCCAGGCGACGAATTTCGCCTTTGAACTGGACCCCGCGGATCAGCGCAACGGTTTTAGGCTGACCATTTACCGTGCCCGCCACTTTTGCCTGTTGGCCCGTCATCTGCGCATGCCGCGTTTTGTCTTCGCTCATCACGTAAAAGGCCACGCGCTCGGGATCGTAGTAATAAAAGGCATTTGCGCACCACATCTCCTCGTCTTTACAGACGCACCAGGTCACAACATGCTGCTTTGCCAGCCAGCGGTTAATGGCGGCCAGTGTTTCCATTTTCGCTCTCTCTCATGCTATGGTGCGTTCACCTTAACATACTGAATCTGTTTACCGTGTGCTGGTTTCTCTATCTTGTCCGAACCGCTGATAACGCACTCTACACCGGGATCACTACCGATGTGGCACGGCGTTTTTTACAACATCAAACGGGAAAAGGGGCGAAAGCACTGCGGGGGAAAGGTGAACTTCAGCTGGCGTTTTCAGCCGCCGTGGGCGACAGATCCCTGGCGCTCAGGCTGGAATACCGCATCAAGCAGCTGACGAAGCGCCAGAAAGAGCGTCTCGTCAACGGGGACGGCTCTTTCGAGGCGCTACGCGAAAGCCTGCTTAAAAACGATTGAAATGATCGTGGTACTCCACCAGACCGGTAACCCCATCGAGCGAATCGTCCGCCAGAGGATGTACCAGGAAAGATGTTTCCGTGCCTGGCCAGTGGCAGCGCAGATCGTATCTGGACGCTGGCTCAAAGCCTAAACGCTCGTAGAACGCCGGATCGCCCAGAACGACGACAGCGGCATAGCCGAATTCATTCAGGGAATCCAGCCCTTCATAGACCAGCTGGCGTGCCAGGCCCTGTCCACGGTAGTTTTCATCCACCGCCAGCGGCGCCATTCCGACCCACTGCAACTCTTCACCCTGCACAATCACCGGGCTGAACGCCACGTAGCCGACTACCTGCCCTTCATCGTCGGTGGCAACCAGGCCCAGCGTAATCAGGCCATCTTCGCGAAGATCGTGAACCAGTTGAGCTTCGGCGTCGCCTGCAAAAGAGCGGCGTAACAACGCATCGATACCCGGCGCATCAATCCCAATTTCGACTCGAATCAGCATGGTTCACCTACTGAAGTGTGTTTACTGTCCGGCGGGGTTTTTAGCCCGGCCTCAACGAAATCTGCCATTTGCATCAACATCATACGCAGTGCGTTCGGCATCTGCTCCAGCTCAATGGCATCCATTAAATTTTTGACGTACAGACCGAGCTCCGTGTCGCCTTCAATCACCAGACGACGCTGGAAGAAAAGGGTGTCCGGATCCTGTTTGCGCGCGGCGATCATCAGCAGATCGCTGGCATCCGCGCTAAAGCTGACATCCGCCTCGGCGGTTTCACGGACGATAAGCCGATCGTTCTCTACGGAAGTAAACCAGCGCAACCCGATATCGCGTACTTCAATCTTTAACCAGCGGCCTTCCAGAAACTCAAGCTCACCGTCCTGTAGCGCCTGGCGGAACTGCCAGCTCAGTACCTGTTCCAGCACCTGGCGTTTAAGCGCGAACGGCGCCAGTTTTACCGGCACGCTCAGCATTGATGGGCCAAATTGTACGAGACGTGAACGCAGTTTATCCAGCACGAGCTTTACTCCCTGATAGCTATAGTCCTGCTATTTTGCCATATCCCGACAAGAAGATAGCGGCGTAAATCAACAAACCGTTGTCCGGTATACCTCATTATTGGTGCCATCAATACGCCATTAGCTGCCTTAAATCAAAAATTGTCGCGTATGGGTTAATTAAAATCCCAGCTCGTTAACATTTTTTACGATCCCTGCGATCGACAACATCGGGATAAATTATGGAGCTGCTCTGCCCTGCCGGAAACCTTCCGGCGCTTAAGGCGGCCATCGAAAATGGGGCCGATGCGGTCTATATCGGGCTGAAAGATGATACCAATGCCCGCCATTTTGCGGGTCTTAACTTTACGGAGAAAAAGCTTCAGGAAGCCGTTAACTTCGTTCACCAGCACCGGCGCAAACTGCACATCGCCATCAATACCTTTGCCCATCCTGATGGCTACGCCCGCTGGCAGCGCGCCGTGGATATGGCGGCCCAGCTGGGCGCCGATGCGTTGATCCTGGCCGACCTCGCTATGCTTGAGTATGCGGCAGAACGTTATCCGCATATTGAGCGCCACGTCTCTGTTCAGGCATCGGCCACCAATGAAGAGGCCGTGCGTTTTTATCATCGACACTTTGACGTGGCTCGCGTGGTGCTGCCGCGCGTGCTCTCTATTCATCAGGTTAAGCAACTGGCGCGCGTCACGCCAGTGCCGCTGGAGGTTTTTGCCTTCGGCAGCCTGTGCATCATGGCCGAAGGCCGCTGCTATCTTTCTTCCTATCTTACCGGGGAATCGCCAAATACCGTCGGTGCCTGCTCGCCTGCCCGCTTCGTTCGCTGGCAGCAAACGCCGCAGGGGCTGGAGTCGCGCCTGAATAACGTGTTAATCGACCGCTATCAGGACGGTGAAAACGCGGGCTACCCGACACTGTGCAAAGGCCGCTATCTGGTGGACGGCGAGCGCTACCACGCGCTGGAGGAGCCCACCAGCCTCAACACGCTGGAGCTGCTGCCGGAACTGCTGGCCGCCAACATTGCCTCGGTGAAAATCGAAGGCCGCCAGCGTAGCCCGGCCTACGTGAGCCAGGTGGCGAAGGTGTGGCGTCAGGCCATCGACCGCTGCATGGCGGACCCGCAAAACTACGCCCCGCAGGCGGCCTGGATGGAGACGCTCGGCGCGATGTCCGAAGGCACGC
>NZ_JABMCU010000195.1:0-8297 GCF_013179605.1 Enterobacter sp. CM29
AACACCGGGTGTTTCCGGTATGCCGATCAACGGGCAGACGAACGTTCATACCGATTATTTCGGTAACGCCATTGTGCCGTACGTTCGTCCGTATCACAGCAATTCGATCTCACTCAACACAGTGGATGCCAGCGATACTTCCGCGGCCATTGATAACATCGCCAAAACCGTGGTGCCGACCAAAGGGGCGGTAGTACGCGTGAAGTACAACACCTGGATTGGACAAAAGGCGATGATGACGCTGACCTACAACGGTAAACCGGTGCCGTTTGGCGCAGTAGTAACACAAACCAGCGGCGAGTCGGATGACACGCGCAGCAGTATTGTTGGCGACGGCGGGGAAGTGTATCTCGTCGGGCTCGCCGAGAAAGGGCGGTTAATTGTTAAGTGGGGGGAGGCGGCGAACAAGCAGTGCGCCGTTGATTACACACTTGCCGGCGCAAAAACAGAGGCCGATATTTTATTCATCAACGGGGTTTGCCATCCCGTATCGGGAGCAAATTAATGTCACGCTTCATTTTTCTCCGTTCCGGCCTTAAATCGCTCATCGGCCCGGGAATGGTATTCATGCTGAGCGTGTCGCCGGCAATGGCGTACACCGATCGCAATGATATTGAGTTCCATGTCACCGGAAACATTATTGATGGCTCATGTAACGTCACCAAACCGGAGGCAGTCGACCTCGGGAAATATTACTGGAAAGACTTTGCTGTAGCGGGGGGGAACACAGGAAATGTGCCAGTGACCATCGCGTTTGACAGCTGCACCGCAGGGTTAAGCCAGGCAACGGTTACCTTTACAGGCGCACCTTACGCTGAAGATCCGGCTTATGCTTCTGTCATTTACGCCAATCAGGTAGCGGCAGATGCAGGCGGCGCGACCGATGTCGGCCTTCAGTTGTTTATCCGTGACCACGAACATCCCATCAGCGGTGTCGCGCTGGCCAACGGCGTGAGCTACCCGGTTGCGCTCGAAAACCAAACCGGCGCGATGACTTTTACTGCCCGAATGTATACCCCACATGGGACCCCAACACCGGGTGCATTCAGCAGTGCGATTACATTGAATGTTGTTTATAACTGAGCTTAAGTGAGCAGACTAATTTCATGTCAAAATATTTATATTATCTGGTGTTATTGCTGGGGACAGTCCCACTATTAAGTCATGCAGCCTGTAACCGGGATAACGGCGATGATGTTACCGTTACGACGATCCCATTACCCTCGAAACTGTTGGTCAGTGCGAAAAATTATACCTTTGGCGAAGTGTTATACGATTCTGGATATATCAGCGGGACGGATGGGGATGTCACGATTAAAAACTGTAGCAGGGATTATTACGTAGGATTTCATTATAACCCGACTCATTTAGCGTCGGCGTCGCCGGTGGGAGATAATATCTACCCGACCACGATACCGGGTATCGGCATTAAGACCTACACGCTTAACCAGGCCGGTCCGTATGATTATGAACGTGCGGTTGATAACTCATGGCAGTCCGGCGATGGCGAGAGCAGCCATACGCTGGCGGGCTCGGCCTATCGTGTGCAGTTGATTGCGACGGGGGGTACAATCCCGAGCGGTAATCTGGCCCTTGAGAGCGGCAAACTGGCGACGGTGGAATTTCGTGAAGGGCAGAGCAGTTCGGATAACGGTGATAATGCGTCAGAAGTCTATTTGTCAAATACGCAGATAGAAGTCTATGCGATGGGATGCTCAGCATCCGTTTCTTCCCTGCTGTTTAATATGGGCGATGTGGATACCTCTGCGTTTGATAATCTTAAGATGGTGGAAGGACCCGAACAGGATGTTGGTCTGAGCTGTCAGCCAGGCACCAACGTGACCTTGACCATCAACGGGCCGCTTGCCGAGGGCGACAACGATGATGGTTCAGTGATTGCTTTAGACCAGTCTGAATCGGGTACGACGGCGACCGGTGTGGGGGTCGTGATATCAGCCTATCAACCGGCGCTACGCAGTTTTACCTACTGGGCCATTGGTCAGGAGGTACAAGCTTTTAATTCCAGTCGTGTAAAAGCCGCATCACAAGGCAGTGGGCTGGCTGCCGATGGTACCGCGCTTGCTGATATCGGCTCCGCAACCACCTATAGCGATCCGGCAAATACAGGCGGGGCCGGAGAGTCTGAAACCTTACGTTTTAAAGCGTGGTATTACAAAACCAGTGACGTTGTCACGCCAGGGCAAGCAAATGCCACCGGGACAATCACACTTAAATATAATTGATACCTTTGATCATGACAGGGGGTAGCGCTGCGGTTTATTTTTGTACACCTCTGCGCTACCGTTATGTGTTTCTGTCGTGTACATTTCCTCTGCGACCCTATTTATTCGGTGGAACTGACAATGATTACTAAACGGTCTGAGCCACGCTTTTCAGTCATTCTGTTAATTTTTGTGTGCCTTGTAGGATTATATTCTTTTAACGGTCACCTTAAGCCTCACGCCGGACAAAAAGGGGTTGCATGTATTTCTTACAAGCGGATCCTGCGTGAATCACCGTTACTGGCACAGGAAAAAAAGCAGAACGAAATACTTCTCGCATTAGCTAAAAAATCCGCGCTTGAAGTTGAGAAAAAATATTATGCTCTGCCAGAACCCTTGCGCCGTGAAATGAAAGCGATCGATGATATGAGTAAAAACACGCAACTGCGGGCAGAGCAGGGTCGCCTGCGGCATATAAGCCAGCGAGTCATATCTGATACCGTTGAAAAATACAGAATAGATCATCACTATTCGGTCGTTTTCAATAAAGATAGCGCCTCTACAGTGGATTATGGTCACGACATCAGTAATGAAATCATTAATGAATTACAGCATGTAAAAGTGGTGTACGGGCCGCGCCCTAATTTTGAAGATGCGACCCGGGAGCTTTTGCTCGCTCAACCTGTTTCCGCAGGATGAGTGATTTTACGCAGTCGGCTCGCGCTGACGATGACCGCTACGGCAGAAGCCGCCGCAGCGATCCACAGTGCAGCATGAATTGCTCTCTCATTTGTCGCCAGCAGTACGCCCACAGCGGCGGCCCCCAGACACTGCCCGAACGTGCGCATAATGGATAACACACCGGATGCATAGCTCGCATAGTCACGACTAACGTTTGAGAGCATTTCCCGGTTATTGGGACTCTGAAAGCAGCCAAATCCCATCCCGCAAACCAGGTTTCGCAGGCAGATATCCCACATCGAAGGGCTGGCGGGTAACGTTGCCAGCAGAATCAAACCGACGACAAAAATCATCAGCCCCAGGGTTGAAATCACCGGGGCTGAAATCGTGTCCGCCCACCGGCCTGCATGCGGCGCAATCAGCACGATCCCGAGCGGCCACGGCGTAAATAGCAGGGCAGAAATCACCGGACTGTAGCCGTATTCGCTCTGAAACAGGAAGGGTAGCGCAATAAAGGTGATACCCTGGCTGACAAAAGCAATCATCGACGTTAGGGCCGCGAGGGTAAAACGTTCATTTTTGAATATGGCTGGCGGCAGTAAGGGGTTATCCGTGCGGCGGATCTGCCAGATAAAAGCCATGCCGCTCAGCGCAGCGAGAACCGTCCAGCAAAGACTACCTGTGTGATAAGTAGCATCATGGAGGCTGTTCGCCGCCACGATCGTCGAACCCAACAGCAGCGCCGACAATATGGCGCCCAGGGTGTCAAAGGGCGCTTGCTTTCGAACCGCATCCCGCGGCAGCGCTTTGACCGCCAGCAGCAAGGCGAGGGTGCCGGGAAGAACGTTTATCGCAAAAAGCCATTGCCAGCTCAGGGTGTGAAGGATCGTACCGCCCAATACCGGGCCGATAGCGGAGCTGGAGGCGATGAGCAGGGCGTGCAAACCCAGAATGCGGCCAAGCAATCGTCCGGGAAATACGGACCGCAGTATCGCGGGAGCAATACTCAGCGTCGCTGCGCCGCCGATCCCCTGAAGCACGCGCATACCGATAAGCACTTCGGGCGTTTTCGCCAGCGCGCAACCCAGCGATGTCAGGGTAAAGGTCGTCAGGCCTGCCAGAAATACGGGGCGATAACCCAGGCGGGCCGCAAGCGCCGCGAATATCGCCAGCGTCATTGCAGCCGCCAGCAGATACCCGTTGGCGAACCAGACGGCATAACTGGCTGGCACCTGCATCTCCTGAGCCATGGAGGGCAGGGCAATGTTGATCATGGTGCCATCAAACACGCCCATTAACGTGGTGGTCATTATCGCGGCCATCACCCGTGCGCGCGTCGGGCCAGGCAGTCCATCGTCCCCGGGTTGGCTGGAAAAAAGCATCATCTTGTTGTCCTTAGAGAAGAGTGTGTGGATGACAAAACTATAAAGATGGCTTTTGCAGGGCGGAAGGCGCACCATTTACACTTTATCGTTGCATGAAACGCCTTATCTGAATATGCAGGGAGGAAGGAGATGTCAGAACCCGATTTTAATTTACTGATAGCACTCGACATATTGCTGAGCGAAGCGAGCGTGGCAGGCGCGGCACGTCGTCTGAACCTCAGCACCTCGGCAATGAGCCGGACATTAAGCAGGTTACGCGACGTCACTGGCGATCCGATTCTGGTGCGCGCCGGACGTAACATGGTACTGACCCCGTGGGCCGAAGCGACCCGGGACCGTGCCAGGCGTGCAGTGCACGAGGCCAGGGCGGTATTACAGCCCTCAACTGAAACGTTCAGCGCGCGAAGCCTGGCGCGACTTTTTACCATCAGGGCAAACGATGGTTTTGTGGTGGCGTTTGGGCCTGCGCTTATAGCGGCTGTGGCCGACGCCGCGCCGGACGTCTGTATACGCTTTGCGCCTAAGCCGGAAAAAACGTCGCGCTATCTTCGGGAAGGGCTGGTTGATCTGGAGATTGGCGTCCAGAGTAATATGGGGCCTGAAATACGGCTGCAACGACTGTTTGAGGATCGGTTTGTGGGCGTCGTGCGTAAGGGGCACCCGCTGACTAATCAGGCAGAAATAGGGGTGAAGGATTATGTCGCCTGGGGCCATGTGGTAGCGTCACCCGAGGGTGCACTGCACGGATCCGTTGACGATGCGCTGGCCGAACTCGGAACAAAACGTAAAATCGCGAGCGTCGTACCGGGATTTCCGACGGCGCTGTCCGTGGCGGTGGCATCGGATCTTATCGCCATGATACCCGCTCTCTATTTACTCAATCAGCAGGTAACGGACCAGGTACAGGTTTTCGAGCTGCCGTTCAAAAGCCGTCTAATTACGGTATCACAGATGTGGCACCCAAGAATGGAACGCGATCCCGCGCACCGCTGGCTGAGAGAGCAAATTCTTGCGATATGCAGAGTGAAGAAGTCAGACATGATTAAGGGACCTGTATAGCGATTGCTATACGCGCCGCTTATGCTATGCTTGTAAAGCAATTGCTATACAAGAGGTATACCCATGAAATCAGATGTTCAACTCAATCTTAGAGCCAAAGAATCCCAGCGGGCGCTTATCGATGCCGCCGCAGAGATCCTCCATAAATCACGTACTGACTTCATTCTGGAGATGGCCTGTCAGGCAGCCGAAAATGTGATCCTCGATCGGCGTGTATTCAATTTTAACGATGAACAGTATGCAGAGTTCATTGATATGCTTGATGCCCCGGTCGCCGACGATCCTGCCATAGAAAAACTGCTGGCAAGGAAACCTCAGTGGGACGTGTAACCCCCCCAGAGCCCTTATCCAGCGTCCATCAACTGGCGGAGTTCGTCAGTGGAGAGGCCGTACTTGACGAATGGTTAAAACAAAGAGGTCTGAAAAACCAGGCGCTTGGCGCAGCCCGAACGTTTGTCGTTTGTAAAACGGGCACAAAGCAGGTCGCGGGATTTTACTCTCTGGCTACCGGCAGCGTTAACCATACGGAAGCGACAGGTCATTTGCGGCGTAACATGCCGGATCCCATTCCCGTGATTATTCTTGCCCGTCTGGCTGTCGATGTCTCAATACGCGGAAATGGGTTGGGAGCCGATTTACTCCAGGATGCGGTTTTACGCTGTTATCGGGTAGCAGAGAATATTGGGGTGCGGGCGATCATGGTTCATGCACTCACTGAGGACGCCAAAGCGTTTTATATCCACCATGGTTTTAAAGCATCGCAGACTCAGGAACGGACACTGTTTCTCAGGCTTCCTCAGTAGCGGCGGGATTTTATGGAATGAATGTTCAGCCCGCCTGGCTGATAAAGCAGCAAGGAACCGATCTTTTAAATAAGGATATCGAGCGAATCAAACGTCACCAGGCGACGGGGGAATCGCAGGAAAAGGTTCTGAAGGATCTGGCCGGTTATTTTCTGTCGGTAGCCTGGATCACCGGCGGGATGGTCATCATCACCTTGGTTACCGCGATCTTTGGCAGCGCAAGCCATGTTATCTCCTGTATGATTGCCGTCGTCTTTTTGCTAATTGTTCTGCTTCTGGTGATGCCGGTCAGACTTGGCTATAAATCATGGAAGCTGATGAGAACACAGTTCAGCGACTCCGGTCATCACGGGTAAGGAGTTCCAGTACCACCTTCGCGCTCACCCCCCATCCCATAACCTTCATCGTCAGTTTGCCCGGAGACATGGTTTCCACCTTGCGGTAATAGTCTCCGGGAAGATAACGGAAAAGACGCCAGGCATCAGCTTTACCAGTCATACCAAACACCCCATAAACGCTGGCTGCAAGCGTGGTTACATTAAAGATCCCCAGGCCAACATTTAGGCAACCGACTGATTCATCGGTAAGTTCCTGAAAGAGAGGAACTCATGAACTAAAGAATAAACCCACCGTATTTAACTTATGTTTTACGAAAGCTTAGTTCATAATGCATCTGGCGTATATCTCATTGTTTTAGAATATCTTTTTATGAATAGGATGAGTTCATATCAAAAGGACTTCATGAACTAAGAAGAAATGCGCCTTCTATGTATGTTATCTGAGAGCTTACTCTTCGTCAGTTCAGGAATGTCTTCCCAACGCTCGTGTAGAAATAACACTCGGTATGAGAAAAGTGGGCAAGGATTCGGGTTAGGATCTGTAGAGAAGACCGATTATTGCAGGAGGGTTATGAAAGCGAAGGTTTGTTGCGTCTGGTAGCATGGCTGCATCAGTCATCCCGTTGAAGATAAGGGCTTGAAAGGTGATAGATGACCGTACAGGCGGTTTAACAGAAAAGTTAAAAAAGCCCTGTTAAACAGGGCAGTGTTTCAATGAGGGAAAACAAACAGGGGGTAATAATTAGGGCAGCTATGCTTAGCGCATGGTCAGGCCGCCATCAACCGAAATTGACTGGCCTGTAACGTAGGACGATGCATCACTGGATAACCAGAGCACGGCATCGGCAATTTCTTCCGGATTACCATGGCGCTGCAACGGAACGGCTTTCACCATGCCTTCCAGGGCTTCTTTCTGGCCTGATGCGACCATAGCATCGACCATTGGCGTCCAGATAAGTCCCGGACAAACTGCATTCACCCGGATGTTCCGGCCTGCATATTCAAGAGCTGCACTCTTGGTCAGGCCCAGCACACCGTGCTTCGCGGCGTGGTAGTTCGCACGTTCTGCACCGCCCACAATTCCGCCGATAGAAGAACAGTTTACGATGACACCACTTTCCTGCTTGCGCATCTGCTGAAGTTCATACTTCATACATCCCCAGACGCCCCGGAGGTTCACGGCATTAACGCGGTCGAAGTCCTCCACGGTAGCGTCCGCGATTTCGACAAGTTTATTCTGTACACCGGCATTATTAAATGCGATATCCAGACGACCGTAAGTAGAAACAGTGAATTGAACCATCGCTTCAACTTCATCAAGATTTGCCGCATTACAGGTAAATGATTTAGCTTCGAAGCCACGGGAAATCAGATCGTTTGCGGCCTTATCTACCAGTTCAGAATTAATATCCGCTAACACGACGGCTGCCCCCGCTTCTGCATAAGCACGAGCAGTTGCAAATCCAATACCGGACGCGGCACCGGTGACCAGCGCGACTTTATTTTTCAGTGAAATATTCATAATTTTCTCCTCTTAATATTTTGCCCGCAGAAGGTCCCTTAGCGTAATTTCGGACTTTCTGCTGCTTATTCACATACACCTACGTGAGGATATGATTAAAGGTTTTTGCTAAAGAACTCTGCCAGCTTATTCAGGGCAGGGTTAACAAACTGCGGCTTGTCATATAAATCAAAATGTGATGCACCAGGAATAATAACCAGCTCCTTCGGTTCTTTCGCATTGTCATAAGCCTGCTGGCTGAATTTTCGTGTTTCAGCTTTTTCACCGGCAATTAGCAGCACGGGACG
>NZ_JABMCU010000196.1:0-8175 GCF_013179605.1 Enterobacter sp. CM29
TAGCAAGGAACATAAAGTGAACGGAATGACCACCACCGCCGTATGTTCCCCTCACCCTAACCCTCTCCCCGGAGGGGCGAGGGGATTGCTCAGTGCTCGCATTAATTTGTGGGGAACCCTCAGCCCATGGGGAGAGGGAGAAGGGCACGTACCGTAGGCCGGGTAAGCGCAGCGTCACCCGGCAGGATTTTAAAAGCGCGTGTCCACGGCTGAAGCCAGCTTCTCCAGCAGCCGTTCGCTGTCTTCCCAGCTCAGGCACGGGTCGGTAATCGACTGGCCGTACACCATCTGCTGTCCGGTTACGATCTTCTGCGTGCCTTCTTTGATAAAGCTCTCCGCCATAATTCCTGCAATGGCGGTCGAGCCGCTGCGGATCTGCTGGCAGACTTCATCGCAGACGTCCAGCTGGCGGCGGTGCTGTTTCTGGCAGTTGCCGTGGCTGAAATCCACCACCAGATGCTCCGGCAGGTCAAATTCCGCCAGCGTTTCGCAGGCGGCGGCAATATCTTCTGCATGGTAATTCGGTTTTTTACCGCCACGCATAATGATATGTCCGAACGGGTTGCCGCTGGTCTGGTAGATGGTCATCTGGCCGTTTTTATCCGGGGAGAGGAACATATGGCTGGCGCGTGACGCGCGGATGGCATCAACGGCGATGCGGGTATTGCCGTCCGTTCCGTTTTTGAAGCCCACCGGGCAGGAGAGCGCCGACGCCATTTCACGGTGGATCTGGCTTTCGGTGGTACGCGCGCCAATCGCGCCCCAGCTAATGAGGTCGGCAATAAACTGTCCGGTCACCATATCCAGAAATTCGGTAGCGGTCGGCACGCCCAGCTCGTTAACCTGTAACAGCAGCTTACGCGCCAGCGCAATGCCGTGATTCACCCGGTAACTACCGTTCAGATCGGGATCGGATATCAATCCTTTCCAGCCCACGACGGTACGCGGTTTTTCAAAGTAGGTACGCATCACGATCTCCAGGCGATCCTGATACGTGCCGCGCAGCGTCTGAAGGCGTTGTGCATAATCCATCGCCGCGTCCAGGTCGTGGATGGAGCAGGGGCCAATTACTACCAGAAGACGTTTGTCTTCACCATTGAGAATTTTTTCGATGCGGCGACGGGAGGCCGTCACATGGTCCGCCACCTCGTCGGAAACGGGGTGCAGCCGGGCCAGTTCAGCCGGGGTGACCAGGCTATCAATGCGCGCGGTGCGCAGTTCGTCGGTTTTGTTCATGGAATGTCTCAGAAATTTTTTGCTTCATCGGCAGACTACCGGGAAGTGATGGGCATCACCTTAAACCAATCCCTGCTGATTTCAAGTTCGGGGCACGTCGCCCCGAGGATGGCATGATAATAACTGAAACTGGATTAATGTACTAGCATATTAGTACATGCGGCGATTCAGTCCCATGATATCGAGGATCTTGGTGGCAATTTCTTCTACTGAATAGTTGGTACTGTTCAGCCAGGGGATCTGATTTTTCCGGTACAGCGCTTCGACTTCGGAGACTTCCATTCGGCACTGGCGCATTGAGGCGTAGCGGCTGTTCTCGCGACGTTCTTCGCGGATCGCCGCCAGTCGTTCCGGGTTGATGGTCAGCCCAAACAGCTTATGCTGAAGCGGCTTGAGCGCGGCAGGCAGCACCAGGTTGTCCATATCATCGGCAATAAAGGGGTAGTTGGCGGCGCGAATGCCAAACTGCATTGCCAGGTAAAGGCTGGTGGGGGTTTTACCGCAGCGCGACACACCTAGCAAAATGACCTGCGCCTGGTCCAGATTGCGCAGCGAGATCCCGTCGTCGTGCGCCAGAGTGTAGTCAATGGCGGCAATACGCGCATCGTATTTGGTCAGGTTGCCGGGGTTCAGCCCGTGGGTACGGTGAGCGATCGGCGTCGGGTCGAGCTTCAGCTCGCTTTGCAAGGGTGCAACCAGCGCCTGCACGATATCCTGACAGAAGCCCTCGCTTTGCAGAATGATGTTGCGGATCTCAGGGATCACAATGGAATAGAACACCAGCGGACGAACACCGGTCTGCTGGTAAATGGCGTCGATCTGGTCCTTGACCGCTTTGGCCCGGCTCTCGTTTTCCACGAACGGCAGCGTGATGCTGTTTATCGACACGGGAAACTGCGACATCACCGCGTGTCCCAGCACCTCGGCGGTAATCGCCGTCCCATCAGAAATATAAAAAACGTGACGATCGACAGCATTATCCATTTTATCCACCCAGAATAGCGTACGTAATTGCCTGAAAGCATAAATTAAAAAAGTTAATTGCACAGCAAAGAACTTATCTGAATTTAAAATGAAATGGTGTTTTTGATTTTCCTGAAAAGTGGATTTCATTTTCTCATTAGCGGCGTTATTTCTATGGTTTTTGCCGGAATCTATAGGAATCATCGGGTTAGCGAGTGCGGGGAAACTGTCCGAAAAGTTGAAAATTTAAATTGCTTACACGATTCACCGTTTTTTTAGCGGAAATAAATATGCCAGTATAAATACGTAGTCAGGTGTTTCTTACTCCGATCAAATATCACAAAAGGATTGTTTCGATGTCCAACAATGGCTCGTCACCGCTGGTGCTTTGGTATAACCAACTCGGCATGAATGATGTAGACAGAGTTGGGGGCAAAAATGCCTCCCTGGGTGAAATGATTACAAATCTGTCCGGTATGGGTGTCTCCGTACCAAACGGGTTTGCCACAACCGCCGATGCGTTTAACCTGTTTTTAGACCAGAGCGGTGTAAACCAGCGCATTTACGACCTGCTGGATAAAACGGATATTGATGATGTCACCGAGCTTGCCAAAGCCGGCGCGCAAATCCGCCAGTGGATCATCGACACACCTTTCCAGCCGGAACTGGAAAAAGCCATCCATGACGCCTACAACCAGCTCTCCGCTGACGACGCGCAGGCCTCCTTTGCCGTGCGCTCTTCCGCTACCGCGGAAGATATGCCGGATGCCTCTTTCGCCGGACAGCAGGAAACCTTCCTCAACGTTCAGGGTTACGAGGCGGTACTGGTGGCGGTGAAGCATGTGTTTGCTTCCCTGTTCAACGACCGCGCCATCTCCTATCGCGTGCATCAGGGCTATGACCACCGCGGCGTCGCGCTCTCCGCAGGCGTACAGCGCATGGTGCGCTCCGACGTAGGCTCTTCCGGCGTGATGTTCTCTATCGACACGGAATCCGGCTTCGACCAGGTGGTGTTTATCACCTCCGCATGGGGTCTGGGCGAGATGGTGGTGCAGGGGGCGGTGAACCCTGACGAATTCTATGTGCACAAGCCTACGCTGGCGGCTAACCGTCCGGCAGTGGTTCGCCGCACCATGGGCTCGAAAAAAATCCGCATGATCTATGCCCCGACGCAAGAGCATGGCAAGCAGGTCACCATTGAAGATGTGCCGCTGGAGCAGCGGGATCGCTTCTCGCTCACCGACGCCGAAGTGGAAGAGCTGGCGAAGCAGGCGGTGCAGATTGAAAAACACTATGGCCGTCCGATGGACATCGAGTGGGCCAAAGACGGACACACCGGCAAGCTGTTTATCGTGCAGGCGCGTCCGGAAACCGTCCGTTCGCGCGGTCAGGTCATGGAGCGCTACACCCTGCACGCGCAGGGCAAAATTGTCGCGGAAGGCCGCGCAATCGGCCACCGCATCGGTGCCGGTCCGGTGAAAGTGATCCACGACATCAGCGAGATGAATCGCATTCAGCCTGGCGACGTGCTGGTGACCGACATGACCGACCCGGACTGGGAGCCGATCATGAAGAAAGCGGCTGCTATCGTCACCAACCGCGGTGGCCGTACCTGTCACGCGGCTATCATTGCCCGTGAGCTGGGGATCCCGGCGGTAGTCGGCTGTGGTGACGCGACCGAACGCATGAAGGACGACCAGAACGTGACGGTCTCCTGTGCCGAAGGCGATACCGGTTACGTGTATGCCGATATCCTCGACTTCAGCGTGAAGAGCTCCAGCGTGGATACCATGCCGGACCTGCCGCTGAAAATCATGATGAACGTCGGTAACCCGGATCGCGCGTTTGACTTCGCCTGCCTGCCGAACGAAGGCGTGGGCCTGGCGCGTCTGGAATTCATCATCAACCGCATGATCGGCGTTCACCCGCGCGCGCTGCTGGAGTTTGACGACCAGGACGCGAAGCTGCAAAACGAAATCCGCGAGATGATGAAGGGTTACGACTCGCCGAGAGAGTTCTATGTCGGTCGCCTGACGGAAGGCATCGCCACGCTCGGCGCGGCCTTCTACCCGAAACGCGTGATCGTGCGTCTGTCGGACTTTAAGTCCAACGAATATGCCAACCTGGTGGGCGGCGAACGCTACGAGCCGGAAGAAGAGAACCCGATGCTGGGCTTCCGCGGCGCCGGACGCTACGTGTCGGAAAGCTTCCGCGACTGCTTCGCGCTGGAGTGCGAGGCGGTAAAACGCGTGCGCAACGACATGGGGTTGACCAACGTGGAAATCATGATCCCGTTCGTCCGTACCGTGGATCAGGCGAAAGCGGTGGTGGATGAGCTGGCGCGTCAGGGGCTGAAGCGCGGCGAGAACGGGCTGAAGATCATCATGATGTGTGAAATTCCGTCCAACGCCCTGCTGGCCGAGCAGTTCCTGGAGCACTTCGACGGCTTCTCCATTGGTTCGAATGATATGACGCAGCTGGCGCTCGGCCTGGACCGCGACTCCGGCGTCGTCTCTGAGCTGTTTGATGAGCGTAACGAGGCGGTGAAGGCGCTGCTCTCCATGGCCATCCGTGCGGCGAAGAAACAGGGTAAATATGTCGGGATCTGCGGGCAGGGGCCTTCTGACCATGAAGACTTTGCGGCCTGGCTGATGGACGAGGGGATTGATAGCCTCTCCCTGAACCCGGACACCGTGGTGCAAACCTGGCTGAGCCTGGCAGAGCTGAACAAGTAAAACCTGCATAACCTGAAAAAGGCGAGGATATCTGTCCTCGCCTTTTTTATTTTCCTGCGAATATGCTCACCATCACAAATAAAGCAAAAAACCAAATATCATAATTTATCTGTTAATTTAGACAATTGTTAGTGGGCAGGGCGTTGCTAATACTTGAGCCTTACCGCGTACATCCGTCGGGATGATGCGCGACTGGTTGAAATACGTTTTAACCTGAAAAAAAGGCAAATAACAATGACAATCTCCTCTGTATTACGTACCAAAGATAAAATAGGTTATGGCCTGGGTGACATGGCCAGCGCGCTGGTCTGGCAAACGGCAACGTTATTTCTCGCGTATTTCTATACGGACGTATTCGGTTTGCCGGCGGCCATTATGGGCACCATGTTTTTAGTGGTGCGCGTGATCGATGCGTTTGTCGATCCGTGCATTGGCGCGCTGGTGGACCGCACTCAGACCCGCCACGGTCGTTTTCGTCCCTGGCTGCTCTGGTTTGCCATTCCGTTTGGCGTGAGCTGCCTGATTACCTTCTACGTACCGGATGCCGGGCAGACGGCGAAAATTGTCTATGCCTGCGTAACCTATGCCATCCTGAGCCTGATCTACTCCGCGATTAACGTTCCATACTGCGCCATGCCCGGCGCGCTGACGCTCGACCCGCGCGAGCGCCACTCGCTGCAATCCTGGCGCTTTGGCCTGTCGTTTATCGGCGGGTTGATTGTAACGGTCATCGCGCTGCCGCTGGTCTCATTATTAGGTCAGGGGAATGTGCAAAAAGGTTATTTCTATGCCATGAGCCTGATGGGGTTGCTGGGTATTATTTTATTCTTCTGCTGCTTCTTTATGACCCGGGAGCGTTACTCGCCACGCAATGACACCTCCGGCTCGATGCTGACGGATTTAAAACTGCTGGCCGCCAACAGCCAGTGGCGAATTGTTTTTCTGTTTAATATTTTACTGTTAACCGCCGTCGTGACGCGTGGCTCTGCGACCATGTATTACGTTAACTATGTTCTGTTACGTCCTGAACTGGTCTTTGCCTTTATTGTTTCCGGCATGGTGGCATCCTTAAGCGGCGCATTATTATCTGAACGCCTGCTGGGGAAATTTGATCGCGTACGTGCCTATCAGTGGACCATTATTTCTTTCGTTATTTTTGGCGCGTTGATTTTCTTCATTCCTCCTTCGCAGGTGTGGCTGATATTCGGTCTGAATATTGTGTTTAGTTTTATTCAGAACCTGACCACGCCGCTGCAATGGACCATGTTCTCCGATGTGGTGGACTACGAAGAACACCGCAGCGGCCGCCGTCTGGACGGGCTGGTCTTTTCTACCGCCCTGTTTGCCATCAAGTTTGGGTTGGCGCTGGGTGGGGCGGTAGTCGGTTGGGTGCTGGGCATGGTGGATTACGCGCCCGGACAGGCAAACCAGGCGCCTCACGTCCTCGCAACCATCAATGCCCTGTTCACCCTGATCC
Organism: Enterobacter sp. CM29; assembly: GCF_013179605.1. Taxonomy (NCBI): domain Bacteria; kingdom Pseudomonadati; phylum Pseudomonadota; class Gammaproteobacteria; order Enterobacterales; family Enterobacteriaceae; genus Enterobacter; species Enterobacter sp. CM29. The sequence continues at coordinate 6,412 of NZ_JABMCU010000196.1, forward strand.
CCTGCGCGCTGTTCCTCTGCATGGTGGCGCTCCTTGCTATCTACAAACTCAACAGCCGACTGGTGGATTCCATTGCCCGTGAGCTGGCCAGCAAGCGAGACATTCGAAACGATGTGGGGCAGCTCAGCCCGGTAACCCAATCCGCACTACAGGAGTAAACCATGACTGTGATCTACAAGGACGCGGGACGTCCCGTACACGAGCGTGTCGCTGATTTACTGGCGCGTATGACGCCGGAAGAGAAATTTGCCCAGATGCACGCGTACTGGCTGATCCTCGATGAACACGGCAACCACCGCGAACGCAGCGATTTGAGCGATGAGTTCGCCGGCGTGAGCGAACAGGCGTCCCTCAGCGAAAGGCTGAAGCTGGGCGTCGGGCAGATCACCCGTCCGCTCGGCACGCACATTGTTGATGCAAAAACCGGCGTGCGTGCCGCTAACCGCCTGCAACGTATGATGATGGAGGAGACCCGGCTCGGCATTCCGGCGCTGTTTCATGAGGAGTGTCTGGTGGGGCTGCTGTGCAAAGATGCAACCCTGTTCCCGTCGTCGCTGAACTACGGTTCCACCTGGGACCCGGCGCTGGTGCAGCGCGCGGCGGAGCAGATTGGCAATGAGGCCCGGTCTGTCGGGTGCCAGCAGGGGCTGGCCCCGGTGCTGGATGTCTCGCGCGATGTGCGCTGGGGACGGACGGAAGAGACCTTTGGGGAAGATCCGTGGCTGGTAGGGGTGATGGCGACGGCGTACGTGAAGGGGTTGCAGGGCGATAAGCGCGATCTGCTGGCGACCCTGAAACATTACGTGGGGCACTCCTTCAGCGAAGGGGCGCGCAACCATGCGCCGGTCCATCTGGGTTTCAGCGAGCTAAACGATACCTTCCTGCTACCGTTTGAGATGGCGGTGAAGCTGGCCAACGCCGGTTCGGTGATGCCAGCCTATCATGACATCGATAATCAGCCAGGGCACAGCGACCATTTCCTGCTCACCACCGTGCTGCGTGAACAGTGGGGCTTCGACGGCATTATTGTCGCGGATTACGGCGGCGTCAGCCTGCTGCACCAGCACCACGGGATTTCTCACGATCCAGCAGAATCGGCGGCGCTGGCGTTTAACGCCGGGCTGGACGTGGAATTGCCGAAGGATGACTGCGCGCGTCATCTGGCGGAAGCGGTAGAGCGTGGGCTTATCTCAATGGCGAAAGTGGATGAGATTGTGGCGCGCGTGCTAAGTGAAAAATTCCGTCTCGGGCTGTTTGAAAAACCGTACGCCGACGAAAAAGGTATCGATTTGCAGAATGAGGCGACCCGGCAGGTGGCGCGCGAGGTGGCAACAAAATCGATCACGCTGCTGGAAAATAACGGCATTTTGCCCCTCGGCGGAAAACCCCGTGTAGCGGTAGTGGGGCCGACGGCGGACGATCCGCTGGCGTTGCTGAGCGGCTACAGCTTCCCGGTTCACCTGATCATCAGCGATATGGTTGAAGAGACCTCGCAGGTGACAACCCCGCGCGCGGCGCTGGAACAGTACCTTGGCGCATCACAGGTACGTTACGCCAAAGGGTGCCACATTATCGAAAAACGGATGGCGGGTGCGCCGGTGTTCCCGGGCGACAGCGGCGGTAAACCGATGCAGCAATCGCCGGTTTCACAACGCACGGATTTGATCCCCGAAGCCGTGAGCGCGGCAAAAGAGAGTGACGTGGTGGTGGCCTGCGTGGGCGACCTCGCCGGGCTATTCCAGAGCGGTACCGTGGGGGAAGGAT
>NZ_JABMCU010000197.1:0-8022 GCF_013179605.1 Enterobacter sp. CM29
CACTGCACCAAAAGTGAACTACGCTGCACAAATGTTGAGCATCTGTTAAACAAATATTGCATTAACTTTGCTGCACAGCGCGTTTTCGCCGCAATGTGAACATGGCACGCGTCCTGCATTGTTAATCTGATAACAGAAACCCGGCCTTTGACAGCCAGTTAACAGCGAGGCGGTATGACGACCAAACCAGAGGTGTTGAGCCGTATCGAAGCGACCTTTAGCCAACTCACCCCGAGCGAAAAGCGGGTGGCAAGCTGGATGCTGGCGCACGTCGGGCAGATCCCCTTTGAAACGGCTGAGAGCGTGGCGCTGGCCACGGCCACCAGCGGGATCACCGTCGGACGCTTTCTGCGCAAGCTGGGCTATCGCAACCTTGATGACGCCAAAAAAAGCCTGCGCGATCCCCATCAGCCCTGGGGCATTAACGAGCGTCTGGACTCCTGGAAACAGCAACAGCCGCTGTCGGATCGCCTTCAGCACTCCCTGTCACTGGAGGTGGACGCCATTGCCCATGTCTACCAACTGGCGCAAAGCGAAACGTTCAGGCAGGTGGTCCAGCAACTTTCCCATGCCGACGCCGTCTTCGTGCTGGGGATCCAGTCCACGCGCGGGATCGCCAATGCGTTCTTCAGCCATCTGGAGTATCTGCGCCCGCGGGTAAGCTATTCCGAAGGGCTCTCCGGTAGCTGGGTGGAGTCGCTTAACTCCGGCTTTGCTAACCCGTATATCGTGCTGACCGATACCCGCGCCTACTCCGCCATTGCCCGCCAGTACTGCCGCGTGGCGAGCGAAAAAGGCCTGGCGATGGCGCTGATCACCGATATCTGGTGCCCGTGGGCGCGGGATTACCCGATTGATTTACTCCAGGTGAAGACCGATACCGGCCATTTCTGGGACTCGCTGGCGCCGGTGAGCTGTCTGTTCAACCTGCTGCTGTCGGGCGTCGTGGAGGCGCTGGGGGAAGCGCTGCCGGAACGTCTGGCAATCAACCGACAACTACAACAAGAATTTGGTCAATTTGAACGCTAAAGGAGCGGAGCTATGCCTGAAGAGAGTCAACTGATTGATGTGGCGAAAACTTTTCCCACGCTGCATATCGATCTGAAATACGCGACCGCCGATAACATTACCGGCCGCCCGATCTATCAGCACGCCGCGTGCCTGCTGCACACGGATGCCGCCACCGCGCTGGCGAAATCGATCAGTATCGCCGCGCTGGCCGGTCTGAAGCTGGTGGTCTACGACGCCTATCGCCCGCAGCAGGCACAGGCGCAACTCTGGGATGCCTGCCCCAATCCGGAATACGTGGTGGATGTCGCGATTGGCTCGAACCACAGCCGGGGCACTGCCATTGACGTCACGCTGATGGATGAACACGACAACGTGCTGGATATGGGCGCCGGGTTTGACGAAATGCACGACCGTTCTCATGCCTGGCACCCTTCCGTTCCGCCCGAGGCGCAGCGAAATCGTCTGCTCCTGAACGCCGTTATGTACGGCGGCGGTTTTGTGGGCATCAGCAGCGAGTGGTGGCATTTCGAGCTGCCGAACGCCGCCAGCTATCCGCTGTTAGATGACCAGTTCGCCTGTTATCCGATCACACACTCACTGTAATTCTGGAGCCCGGCCATGAAAACAACGCTGCTTACTACCCTGATTGCCGCTACGCTCGCCCTGAGCGCCCTTCCCGCTCTGGCGGCGGTGCCAAAAGATATGCTGGTGATAGGGAAAGCTGCCGATCCGCAAACGCTGGATCCGGCGGTCACTATCGATAACAACGACTGGACGGTGACCTACCCCTCGTACCAGCGTCTGGTGAAATACAAGCCTGGCACCACGGAGGTGGAAGGCGATCTGTCGACGGGCTGGAAGGCGTCAGACGACCAGAAAGTGTGGACGTTCACCCTGGCAGATAATGCAAAATTCTCCGACGGCACGCCGGTGACCGCCGAAGCGGTCAAGCTGTCGTTTGAACGTCTGCTTAAAATCAACCAGGGACCTTCCGAAGCGTTCCCGAAAGATTTGAAAGTGGACGCGGTGGATGAGCATACGGTGAAATTCACCCTCAGCCAGCCGTTTGCCCCGTTCCTCTACACGCTGGCCAATGACGGCGCGTCGATCGTCAACCCGGCGGTGCTGAAGGCCAATGCCGCCGACGACGCACGCGGTTTCCTGGCGCAAAACACCGCGGGTTCCGGACCGTTTATGCTGAAAAGCTGGCGGAAAGGTCAACAGCTGGTGATGGTGCCCAACCCACACTGGCCAGGTGAAAAGCCGCACTTTAAGCGCGTCTCGGTGAAGATTATCGGTGAAAGCGCCTCGCGTCGCCTGCAACTTTCCCGTGGCGATCTGGATATCGCCGACGCCCTGCCGGTGGATCAGCTTGCTGCTCTGAAGCAGGAAGGCAAAGTGGCCGTGGCGGAATACCCGTCCCTGCGGGTGACCTACCTCTATCTGAACAACAGTAAGCCTCCGATGAATCAGGTGGATTTGCGCCGCGCGGTCTCCTGGGCGACCGATTACCAGGGGATGGTGAAAGGCATTCTCAGCGGGAACGGCAAGCAGATGCGCGGCCCGATCCCGGAGGGCATGTGGGGCTTCGATGCGAACGCCATGCAGTACAGCTTTGACGAGGCCAAAGCCAAAGCGGCGCTGGAGAAAGTCAAAGATAAACCTGCCAGCCTGACGTTCCTCTACTCCGATAACGACCCGAACTGGGAGCCTATCGCCCTCTCCACGCAGGCGAGCCTGGGCAAGCTGGGGATTAACGTCAAGCTCGAGAAACTGGCGAACGCCACCATGCGCGACCGCGTCGGCAAAGGTGATTATGACATTGCGATTGGTAACTGGAGCCCGGACTTCGCTGACCCGTACATGTTCATGAATTACTGGTTCGAATCGGACAAAAAAGGGCTGCCGGGGAACCGCTCATTCTATGAGAACAAAGAGGTCGATGCGCTGTTGCAGGCGGCACTGAAAACCACCGATCAGGCGGAACGCACCAAAGATTACCAGCAGGCGCAGAAAGTGGTGATTGACGAGGCGGCTTACGTTTATCTGTTCCAGAAGAACTACCAGCTGGCGATGAACAAAGAGGTCAAAGGCTTCACCTTTAATCCGATGCTTGAGCAGGTCTTTAACATCGCCACCATGAGTAAGTAACGGCCCACGCCGGGGGGAAGTGTATGACGTTCTGGAGCATTGTGCGCCAGCGCTGCTGGGGATTAATCCTGGTGGTAGCCGGTGTCTGTATTATTACTTTTATTATTTCACACCTGATCCCCGGCGATCCGGCCCGCCTGCTGGCCGGTGATCGCGCCAGCGATGAAATCGTGCAGGGCATCCGCCAGCAGCTGGGGCTGGATCAACCACTCTATATTCAGTTTGGCCGCTACGTTGAGGCGCTGGCACATGGCGATCTGGGCACGTCTATTCGCACCGGTCGCCCCGTTGTGGAAGATTTGAAAGCTTTTTTCCCCGCCACGCTGGAGCTTGCCTTTTGCTCCCTGCTGCTGGCGCTGGTGATTGGCGTGCCGCTGGGCATTTTATCGGCGGTGTACCGTAACCGCTGGCTGGATCACCTGGTGCGACTGATGGCGATGACGGGCATCTCGACGCCTGCCTTCTGGCTGGGACTGGGAGTTATCGTTCTGTTCTACGGTCAACTGCAAATTCTGCCCGGCGGCGGCAGGCTGGACGACTGGCTCGATCCGCCCGCCCACGTTACCGGTTTTTATCTGCTGGACGCTCTGCTGGAAGGCAACGGCGAGGTGTTTTTCAATGCCCTGCAGCACCTGATTTTACCCTCCATGACCCTGGCCTTTGTGCATCTGGGTATTGTGGCGCGTCAGGTACGTTCCGCGATGCTGGAGCAACTGAGCGAGGATTATATTCGTACCGCCCGCGCGAGCGGGTTGCCGGGCTGGTACATCGTCCTGCGCTACGCCTTACCCAACGCCATGATCCCCTCCATTACCGTGCTCGGGCTGGCGCTGGGCGATCTGCTGTACGGGGCCGTCCTTACCGAAACCGTGTTTGCCTGGCCGGGAATGGGAGCCTGGGTGGTGACCTCCATTCAGGCGCTGGATTTCCCTGCCGTCATGGGCTTCGCGGTCGTGGTATCGCTGGCCTATGTCTTCGTTAATCTGGTGGTGGATCTGCTGTATCTGTGGATCGACCCGCGAATCGGGCGCGGAGGTGCCGAATGATGTTAACTCAGGAAACGCCCGTCCCTGTCAGCACCGCTAAACAGCGCATCAACTGGGCAAAGCTGTTCTGGATGTTACGCAAAAGCCCGCTCACGCTGATCGGCGGGGTCATTATGATCGTGATGCTGCTGATGATGGTGGTCTCGCCGTGGATAGTCCCGCACGATCCGAACGCGCTGGATCTGACCGCGCGCTTGCAGGCACCGTCAGCCCAGCACTGGTTTGGCACCGATGAGGTGGGCCGGGATCTGTTCAGCCGCGTGCTGGTGGGCAGCCAGCAGTCCATCACAGCGGGGCTGGCGGTGGTGGTGATTGCGGGCGGCATCGGTTCGCTGCTCGGCTGTTTGTCCGGCGTACTTGGCGGGCGCGGCGACGCCATCATTATGCGCATCATGGACATTATGCTCTCCATCCCCTCGCTGGTGCTGACGATGGCCCTGGCCGCCGCGCTCGGCCCAAGCCTGTTTAACGCGATGCTGGCGATTGCGATTGTACGCATTCCGTTTTACGTGCGGCTGGCACGCGGGCAAACGCTGGTGGTGCGCCAGTTCACCTACGTGCTGGCCGCCCGCACCTTTGGCGCATCGCGCTGGCACCTGATCAGCTGGCATATCCTGCGTAACGCCCTGCCGCCGCTGATCGTACAAGCGTCGCTGGATATCGGCAGCGCCATTCTGATGGCCGCCACGCTGGGCTTTATTGGATTAGGCGCGCAGCAGCCGACCGCCGAATGGGGGGCAATGGTGGCCGTGGGGCGTAACTACGTGCTTGACCAGTGGTGGTACTGCGCGTTTCCGGGGGCGGCAATTCTGATCACGGCGGTTGGCTTTAATCTGTTTGGCGATGGTCTTCGCGACCTGCTGGATCCCAAATCAGGAGGGAAGCAGTCATGAGTGATTCCGTATTATCGATTGAAGATTTGCACCTGAGTTTCCCCATTTTTCGCGGTGACGTCCACGCGCTCAACCACGTCTCGCTGGAGATTGGCCGGGGTGAAATTGTCGGCGTGGTGGGCGAATCCGGCTCGGGAAAATCGGTCACCGCGATGCTGGCGATGCGCCTGCTGCCGGAAGGCAGTTACCATGTTCACCATGGCCGTGTCACGCTGCTCGGGGAAGATGTGCTGAACGCGTCGGAAAAACAGCTTCGTCAGTGGCGCGGCGCCAGGGTGGCGATGATTTTTCAGGAGCCGATGACGGCGCTTAACCCCACGCGCCGGATTGGCAGGCAGATGGTGGAGGTGATCCGCCAGCATCAGTCGCTTTCCCGCCGCGACGCGCAGCAGAAGGCGATCTCCCTGCTGGGCGAGATGCAAATCCCGGATGCGGCGCAGGTAATGGATCGCTATCCGTTTGAGCTTTCCGGCGGTATGCGCCAGCGGGTCATGATCGCCCTTGCCTTCTCCTGCGAGCCGGAGCTGATCATCGCTGATGAACCCACTACCGCGCTGGATGTGACCGTCCAGCTTCAGGTGCTGCGTCTGCTGAAACATAAAGCGCGCGCCAGCGGAACGTCGGTGCTGTTTATCAGTCACGATATGGCGGTGGTGTCGCAGCTTTGTGACCGGATGTACGTTATGTACGCGGGCAGCGTGATCGAAAGCGGCAGCACGCAGACCTTGATCCACCATCCTGTGCACCCCTATTCGATTGGCCTGCTGCAGTGTGCCCCGGAAAATGGTGAACCGCGCGAGATCCTCCCGGCCATTCCCGGCACGGTACCTAACCTCAGCCACCTCCCGCGCGGATGTGCTTTTCGCGAACGCTGTTTTGCTGCCGAGGCGAAATGCAGCGAAACGCCGCGCTTAATTTCCACGGGCGCAGAAGGCCAGCAGGCTGCCTGCTGGTACCCACAACAGGAGAGACGCCATGTCTGAGGTACTGCTGGAACTGGATAGCGTGCATGTGAATTTTCCTGCGCGCAAAAACTGGCTGGGGCGCGTGACGGAACAGGTACACGCCCTTAACGGCATGGATCTCCGGATCCATCGCGGCGAAACGCTGGGCGTTGTAGGGGAGTCTGGCTGTGGAAAGAGCACGCTGGCGCAGCTGCTGATGGGCATGCTCAAACCGAGTACCGGTGCCTGTCAGCGCGCGAATGCGGCGGGTGGTATGCAGATGGTATTTCAGGACCCGCTCTCGTCCCTCGATCCGCGTTTACCCGTCTGGCGCACCATCACCGAGCCGGTGTGGATACAGCAACGTCGCAGCGAACGGGAGCGTCGTCAGTTGGCTGAAACGCTGGCGCAGCAGGTTGGGATTCGAGCGGAATATCTTGACCGCCTGCCGCATGCGTTTTCGGGCGGACAGCGCCAGCGCATCGCTATCGCCCGGGCGCTCTCTTCGGATCCGGACATCATCGTGCTGGATGAACCCACCAGCGCGTTGGATATTTCCGTCCAGGCACAGATCCTCAATTTGCTGGTTGCCCTGCAACAGCAGCGAAATCTGACCTACGTGCTGATCTCGCACAACGTCTCGGTGGTCCGGCACATGAGCGACCGGGTGGCGGTAATGTATCTGGGGCAAATCGTGGAACTGGGTCCGGCGGACCAGGTGCTGGGTCAGCCGCGCCATCCGTATACGCAGCTGCTGCTTGACTCCGTTCCCCGGACCGGAGAACCGCTGGATGAGGATCTGGCGTTGCGAAAAACCGATCTTCCGGGTAATCGCCACCTGCCCGTTGGGTGCTATTTCCGCGACCGCTGTTCGCTGGCGACGCAGGGATGTGAACAGCCGCAACAGCTCCTGCCCTCTTCCGCAAGCCGAAGCGTACGCTGCTGGCGTAACCGTTAAAAATGAGCCGGGCATGCGCCCGGCCCGATATCAGTTCAGTTTGTAATCCAGCGTGATTTCCGCTTTCAACAGCTGCGAGACCGGGCAACCGGCCTTGGCTTTCTGGATAATGCCGTCGAACTGCTGCGGATCGATACCCGGTACCGTCACCTTGCTTTGCAGCGCGACTTTGCTGATGGCAAAACCGCTGTCGGTTTTATCCAGCGAGACATCCGCCGTGGTATCGATGGAATCGGCGGTATAACCCGCTTCGCCCAGCATTAGCGACAGGGCCATAGAGAAACAGGCCGCGTGCGCTGCGCCAATCAGCTCTTCCGGGTTAGTCCCTTTCTCGCCCTCGAAGCGGGTGTTAAAGCCGTAAGGTTGCTGGTTAAGGACGCCACTTTCGGTCGATACCGTCCCTTTGCCGCGTTTGATGTCGCCAGACCAGTGTGCTGAACCGTGCTTATGAATCGTCATTCTTGCTCTCCTTTTGGCTTACAAAGGGATAAGTATAGGACGCATAATCTATTTTGCAGGGAAGACAGACTAGTCCGATCGCGTGGCAAGGTGGTTTGCCAGCGCGTCGAGGAACACACGCTGCGCCGCAGGCTGATAGTCTCGCGACTGATAAATACCAAAAATGCCGATCGGTTTTGGCGTATAGGCGCTGAGCACCGGCACCAGGCTTCCCTGCCGTAGCGCCGCGTCGGCCTCGCGCTCGGGCAGCATGGCAATACCACAGTGATTTATCGCCGCCTCCATCAGCAGAGATGAGATGCTGGCGCTGAGATTGCCGCTGACCGCCGTCGTGACCGGCTCCCCTGCCGGCGTTAAAAAACGCCACGACTGACCGGCAAAAAAGCTGTAATGCAGGCAGTTGTGCCGGGCTAAGTCTTCCAGCTCCTCTGGCACGCCCCGGCTTGCAAGGTAGTGCGGCGAGGCGCAAAGCACGGACCGACACTCTCCCAACCGGCGAGCGATCATACCCGGTTCGGGGTTATCGGTAATGCGGATCGCCACGTCAATTCGCTCGCCCA
>NZ_JABMCU010000198.1:0-7990 GCF_013179605.1 Enterobacter sp. CM29
ATCCCTTTTTTAACGATCCGCGCATGTTTTATGATGTGATCCTGCGCCGGCGAAACTGGGCCAACGCTGCCTTCTGCTGCGGTGCGGCCTCTGTACACAGGCGCGAAGCGGTGATGCAGGCGGCGCTGCGCAGCTACGTATGGACGGTTGAAGAAGAGATCGATCGCCACACGCGGGATATACGCGATCCCGTCATGCGCGAAACCCTGCAGGACGCCATGCGTCCCCACGTGGCCTTCGATACGGAACTCACGCCCTATAAATTTCACGTATCGGAAGATATTTATACCTCTATCCTGCTCCACGGCGATGCCGCCCGCCGCTGGCGCTCGGTAATGCACCCGCGGATCGAATCGAAAATGCTCTCTCCGCAGGATATGCTGACGTGGATGATCCAGCGCTTCAAATATGCCGCGGGTTCACTGGATATTCTGTTCCACGACAATATCTTCAGCCGTCGTCGCTTTAAGCTCTCTTTGCCGCAGACTCTGATGTACGCCACCACCTTCTGGTCCTATCTGGCCTGCGTGTGGAACACTATTTTCCTGATATCGCCCATTGTTTACCTTTTTACCGGTATACCCCCTGTATCAGCGTGGTCTGAACCCTTTTACCTACATTTTTTGCCCTTTTTTATTGTGTCGGAGCTGGCGTTTATGTTCGGCACCTGGGGAATATCAGCCTGGGATGGCAGAGCATCATATCTCTCATTCTTCTCCATGAATCTGCGCGCGCTCGACACGGTCCTGCGCGGAGAGCAGATCAAATTCCACGTCACCCCCAAAGAGCGGCAGACGGGGCGTTTTCTTTATCTGGTAAAACCGCAGATCGCCATCGTCGTGCTCACCCTGGCCGGGCTGATTTGGGGCGGTATTCAGGTTGCACGCGGGCAGGTTGACGATCCGTCTGGCTACGTCATCAACATCTTCTGGGGTGCAGTCAACATTGCCGCCATGCTGCCGCTTATCTTCGCCGCCATGTGGACCCCGGCGGAAGAAGAGGTGAGCGAATGAGAAAACGCGACGCGCTTTTGTCTGCCCGCAGCTACCTTACTATTCTGCTCGGCTTTCTGCTGGGATTCGCCATCGTCGTCTGGGTTGAAAAACAGATGCCGACACGGGTGGAGAGCAGCGCGGGGATGTCGCTGAGTAACGATTTCCCGCCCTTGCCCGCTCCGCGTGAACTGACATTCGAAGAAGCCATCTGGGCGCGGGTAGCCTGGCAGTATTATGTGAACAACACGCAGCCTAATGGTCTGGCCAACGCGCAGAATGGCGAGCCCTGGCTCAGCCTGTGGAGCACCGGCAGCTATCTGTTTGCCGCTGTAGCCGCCAGGCAACTCAACATTCTTACTCCCGGCGAATTTGATGAACGCATCGCGGCCGCACTGGCCGCTCTCGCCAGCCTTCCACTCAATCCTCAGGGGCTGCCTGCCGCCTATTATCATGCCGACACGCTGGAAGCCCTGGGCAAACCGGACGCCTCGGCGATCGGCATGGGCCGTCTGCTTAACGCTCTGCAAACGCTGCTATGGCGCTATCCTCAGCACGCTGGCCCCGTGCGCAATCTGCTTGAACGCTGGAATATGGGCGCCCTGATTGCCAACAACACCACCAGCCAGGCCGCGGTCCCGCTACACCACTGGGCGCTGGCGACGGACGAGCCGCGCAACAGCTTCGGCTATCGCCTGTATGCCAGCCATACGCTTCGGCTGATCGACAGCGCGGCGGGACTGGCGGTAACGAATCCGCCGGAAGGACAGCAGATGATCGACATCGACGGAATAATGGTGCCTGACGAAGGGCTACGCACGCCGTGGGGTCGGCAGCCTTCGCTTATCAGCCTTCCCTATCTATTAACGGGTCTCGAATTGGGTTTTGATGCGCAGAGCGCAGAAATCACGTGGCGCATAATGCAGATCCAGCAGCGCCGTCACGGCCTGCGGGTCCGCAAGCCACCGATCAGCACCGATTACGCTGAGCCCGCGCCGGATTACGTCAACGATCTGCCCGATCGCCAGCCGCTGCAAAATAGCGCTCTGCTTGACGCTACCCCCGAGCAAACGGCAATTACCTCTACCCGCACCGCCTTTGCCTGGTACGCCCTGTTCCGTAATGGCTGGAGCGAAGCACTGCGCCAGCAGGTGCAGAAGCTACAGGTTCCGGGTAAGGGCTGGCAGCGCGGACTTAACCTTAACAGCAGCGTGAACGAGATCGTTGACGCCGATACCAATGCGGTCGTGCTTGAGAGCCTGGCGTACATTGCTCACGGTCAGATGCTTTGTCTGGCCTGCCCTGGTCCCGCCACTTCCCTCACATCTTCAGCAGGAGCGAAGCCATGAAGCTGAAATCTATCCTCTTTTTTCCTCTTCTGGCCGGGCTTGTGGCAGGCTGGCTCTCACTCTCTGCGGCCCAGGCAGCGACCGGCCTTCCCGCCTCGGATTACCCGCCGCGTAGCGGCGAACTCACGCCTCGGGAGATGACCATTGCCAAAAACGCCTGGCAATATTTCGTTGTGAACTACCAGCCTACGACCGGCCTGGTGAACGCCGTCAATAAATTTCCCTCAACCACCATGTGGGATAGCGCCTCCTATATGGCCGCGATGACGGCCGCAAGGGAGTTGGGAATTATTGATAAAGCCGAATTCGATCGCAGAATGCTGAAATTACTCGCCACCCTGAACAAACTGGATTTGTTCCGCAACGAACTGCCCAATAAAGCCTATAACACCATCACCGCCCAGAAGGTTAACTACCAGAACAAACCTGGTGAAATTGGCTTCTCGGCACTGGACATCGGCAGGATGCTGATCTGGCTGAAGGTCATTAAGGAGCGCTATCCGGAATACGGCAACAGCATTGATAACGTGATGCTGGGATGGAATTTCACCAACGTCATCAACCCCTGCGGGATGATGTACGGAGCCTATCTGGAAAACGGCCAGCCAAAGTACGTGCAGGAGGGGCGGCTGGGCTATGAAGAGTACGGCGCCGCGGGCTTCGCGTTGTGGGGCTTTGGAACCTGTCAGTCCAGCCAGCCCCAGCCCTATGAGCTGGCTGAGATCTACTGCGTAATGGTGCCCTATGACTCGCGCGATCCGCGCCTCACCAACCAGCATAATTACGTCGTAACCGAATCGTATGTGCTTTACGGCCTGGAATTCGGTTTCGACAAGCCGACGGACAGAGAGAACAGTCCGCGTGACTACTCCCATCCGTGGATGAAAAACTTCGCCGACAGGGTTTACCAGGCTCAGGAGAATCGCTACGCCATCACCGGTATTTTATCCGCTCGCTCTGAACATCAACTCGATAAGTCCCCTTACTTCGTCTACGACACCGTTTTTAGCGACGGCTTCAACTGGAATACCATCACCGATAAAGGCGTATACGTTTCCAATACGGCCGCCGTCTCTCTGAAAGCGGCGCTCGGGATGTGGGTTCTCTGGAACTCGCCTTATACCGACCGCCTGCTGGACGCCATTGAAAACGCCAACGAGACGGACAAAGGATACTATGAAGGGCTGTACGAAAACGGCGACGGCCCCATCAAAGAGTTCACCGCCAATAACAACGGCATCATGCTAGAAGCATTGCTGTTCAAAAAAGAGGGCAAGCTGTTGCAGTTCAACAGCGATAATCCCAAAGATCGCCACTTCGCCCCCTCCCTGTGGGAAAAAAAGCTGGTGGATCTCTTTGAGCCAAATAATGCCTCGCGCAACCGTCCGTTCCTGAACAGTACGCCAGCGGTGAAGACATGGTGTGAACAGACCGGAACCACCCTTCGCACCAAACCCGCTTGCCAGGCCTGTCAGTGTGCTACCTGTAATACGGACGAGCCTGTGAAACTGCCGCCGGTGACCGCACAATGCTTAAGACCTTAGCCCACTGGCTGGCTGCCGCCGTCCTAATTCTTATTATCGCCTTCGCCCTGTTTAGCCGTGAAGGCGCAGGTTGGCGCTGGCTGACCAAAGGTGGCTGGCACACCACCGCGCGCATCAGTAATCTGACCCCACAGGAGCGGGAGTGGGCACGTATCGCATGGCGCTATTTTGAGAATAACACCCAGCCTCAGACAGGGCTGGTCAACGGTAGCGATAAACAGCCGCGTGTTACGCTGTGGCAAATTGGCGATACGCTTATTGCCCTGCTGGCTGCCCGCGAGCTGGGTCTGATCCAGGCGGACGAATTCGACGCCCGGCTGACGCGCCTGCTCGGAACCCTCAACCGCCTGACGCTGACCGAAACCCGCACCCCCGGCAGGCTCTATTCCAGCCGAACGGCTTCGCCCATCGATTTCACAGGAAAACCGGCGCTGCGCGGTTGGTCGGCAAAAGATATGGCCCGTGTGATGCTGGCGCTGCGTCTCACCGCTGAGCGCGCGCCTGAGTACCGTGAATATCTGGATAAAATCATCCTGCGCTGGAACTTCTGTCCGGTGATGGATAAGGACGGGGAGCTGTGGTCTGCGTCCATGCAGAACGGGCAGCCGGTGGTGCGCGACGAGCTGCGGCTGGGTGAAAGCGAATATGCCGCCAGCGCGTTTCGGCTGTGGGGATTTCCATCGGGTAAGGCATTTTCCCCGCCTTCTCAGAACATCATTCTCTACCAGCGTAGCCTCGCCGTTGACGCGCGCGATCCAAGAACGACCTGGCAGCCGTCGCTACTCTCCACCCTCCCCGCTATGCTGCCGGGGCTGGAGTTTGGCTGGCAACCGCCCGGTGTGGCGTCCGATATTCACAAAACGCTGCGCGCACGGGCCGAAGCCGTATGGCTTAGCCAGAAAACGCGCTGGGAGCGTGAGCGCGCGCTAACCGCACGCGCCGATTTTTACCTCTCTCAGGCCCCCTGGCACGTAGAGGACACCGTCTGGGGAAATGGCTATGCCTGGAATACCCTGGGCGACGACGGAAAAAGCTATCCCCGTCTGGCACAGGTGAGTACTAAGGCCGTCTTTGTGCTCTGGGCGCTGTGGGAGACAGATTACACTGACGCGTTGATGACCGTTACCCGGCACCTGAATAACCCGAAACAGGGCTGGTATGAGGGCCGCGTTGAGGCAACCGGCGACATTAACCCGACGCTCACACTCTCGACGAACGCCATGGTGCTGGAAGCACTGCTGTACAAACACAACGCCGGGCCGCTGTTTGAAAATGGCCTTGTGGAAAGCGATGGCTATTTTGCCCGCCGCACGTCGGATCCCTTCAACCCGCCCGGCCTCTGCATGCCCGGCGAACGTGCCGCGAGGCCCGCACCATGAAATTTTATCGCGATCTCTTTGACGCCAGCCTGAGCCGCGTCCTGCCGGAGAATGATAAACGGCACTTTTTTGAGGCATTCTGGGAGACTTTTATTCATATGTCCCCCGATACGGAGCAGCACTTTGCCCAGGATCAGGGCCGGGATGGCCAGCAGATGATCTTCAAGAGCTTTTTCGCCATGCTTGCCGTTGACGGTTCGCTCTTTGTGCCCGATTTTCTGGAACGCCTGGCGCGGGAGCAGAGTGATGAAGGGCTGCGCCTGCCACCACGATTTTTCGGCCTCTGGCGGGAGGCAATGCTCCGGACAGTACGCGCCTGCGATCCACTTTGCGATGAAGAGATCCTAACAGCCTGGGCGATGGCCATTGCGCCCGGGCTGGAGTATCTGCGCCGTCAGGCGGAGCTGCACTATAAGGCCAGAGGTGAGTAACCATGCGAGCCACATCCCGTTTCGATCTCAACGCGCTGCCTGTGGGGGTGATGATTTACGATCCCGCCGAGCATCTGCTGGCCTGGAATGACCAGATATCGCGCTTTTACCCGGTGATCGCCCCCTGGCTGATCGCCGGCGCTACCCTTGAGAGCCTGGCGGAGAAATTTATTGATTCGGGTTATAACATTGACCCCACCCGCCGCCGGACCCTGCGTGAAGCGATCGTTCGCAACTGCCGTCAGTCAAGCCATCGAGAGGTGCGGCAGTCAGGAAACCGGCGGCTCTACGTGCAGCATCAGCGTCTTGCCGATGGTGGCATCCTCAGCCTGCATACCGATATTACCGAGCTTGACGACGCCCAGCGCTCGCGCCAGCAGCTGCACGATGATTTTTTACTGACCGCAGAGTCCATTCAGATCGGCATCTGGAACTGGCAGGTCTCTCACGACAGCCTGGAGGTGAACGATACGCTGCTGGCGATGGTGGGTCAGTCGCGTACGCAACTGCACTACCCGCTGCGCTTTTTACTGAACCTGGTCCATGAAGAGGATCGTGCCGTCCTGCGCAACGCGATGATCGCCTCCAGGCAGGAGCACATGCCGGTGTTTGAATGTGAGATTCGCGTGCAACACGCGACGCAGGGCTGGCGCTGGATGCTGATTTCGGGACAGGTGGTCACCCTCACTATGCAGCAGCAGGCCGAACGGGTGATCGGCACCCTACAGGACATCACCCGCCGCAAGGAGGCCGAGCTGTTAGCCATTGAAGCGGCGAAAGTGGCCCGGGAGGCCAACGAGGCGAAGAGTGCATTTCTCGCCAACATGAGCCACGAAATTCGCACCCCGATGAACGGCATTCTGGGCATGACTCAACTCTGCCTCGATACACAGCTCAACCCCGAACAGCGGGAATATCTTTCTCTGGTGATGAGTTCAGCGCAGTCACTGCTGCATATCATCAATGACATTCTCGATTTCTCACGCATTGAGTCAGGTAAGATGACCGTCGATACAGAGCCGCTGGAAATCCGCCCCTTTGTGCAGTCGCTCATCCGCCCGCATATGCCCTCCGCCAGCGAAAAAGGCATTGAACTGCTGGTGGATATCGCTCCGGGGGTGCCTGAAGTGCTCATCGTTGATGGTCCCCGACTACGTCAAATTCTGACTAATCTCCTGGGCAACGCGCTGAAGTTCACCCATCACGGTGAGGTTATGCTGGCAATAGAGCCTACAGAAAGTGAAGGACACTGGCGTTTTCGCATACGCGACAGCGGCATTGGCATCCCGATGGAGAAACAAAAAGCCATTTTCGAGGCGTTCAGCCAGGCCGATAGCTCTACCACCCGCCGCTACGGCGGTACTGGCCTCGGACTGACCATTTCTGCCCGCCTGGTAAGCCTGATGGGCGGAGAGCTAACGGTTCAGAGCGAGCCGGGTGCAGGCAGCGAATTTGCTTTTACGTTGCCACTGGAAGGTCAGTTGGCTGTCCCAGCAACCGATGCTCCTGTAGCACGCTTTAACGGCGAATCGGTACTGGTTGTAGACGACAATAGTACCAACCTGCGGCTGCTGGATACCATGCTTCGCCAGATGGGTCTGACACCGACCTGTGTTAACAACGCCGGGGAAGCGTTAAGCCTGACTGCAAAAAAGGGATACTGGCCGCTGATCCTGCTGGATGCCCAGATGCCGGATATGGACGGTGTATCGCTAGCCCTTGAACTCTCTGTTATGCCGCAGGCCGAGCAAAGCCACATCATTATGCTCAGTTCCATGAGCCGCCATTTCGATGCCAATCTGCTCAAGCGTATCGGGATTGCCCACTATTTGCATAAGCCGGTTGCCCAACGTGAACTTTATCAAACCATAGCCAGCGTCCTGGCACCCACTCCACAGCTGGCATCACCCCCTTCTCTTTATCCCTCTCCCGTCACCTCGCCTGTACAGGTGCAGAACGGGCTTCACATCCTGCTGGCCGAGGACAACCTGGTGAATCAGAAAGTCGCCAGACGCCTGCTGGAGCAGCTCGGCCACCGTTGCGAAGTGGTATCCAATGGCCGGGAGGCTCTCGAACGCTGGCGTGAACGGTCGTGGGATTTGATGCTGATCGATCTGCAAATGCCAGAAATGGACGGTGAAACGGCCATTCGCCTGCTTCGTGAAGAGACACTCACGCGGGGGCGTAGCCACCAGCCCGCCATTGCGATGACTGCCCATGCCATGCAGGGCGACCAGGCGCGTTGCCTGGCAATGGGCTTCGACGGCTATATTGCCAAGCCGGTGAGTCAGGAGG
>NZ_JABMCU010000199.1:0-7886 GCF_013179605.1 Enterobacter sp. CM29
GGGTGCAGACAAATTCTGACGTGAGCCTTTACGCAGCTTATCCAGCGCAGTGAAAACAATCTCATCCGCATAGGCGTATTCACCCTGCGCGTGGTACAGCACGTCCAGGCCGTTGAGCAGTTGATAGAGCTGCTGGTTGATTTCGCTGTAGGCCAGCGCGCGGTCCACGCCCAGTTTTTCCGGCGCCGCCTCCTGACCTAAGCGGCGGCCAAACCAGATTTCCGCAGTCAGATCGCGAACGCGGTTGAAAATCACGCTGTGGTTGTGGGTGTCATTGCTTTTAATCAGCACCAGTACCGCTTCCGGCTCGTTAAACCCGGTGAAGTACCAGAAATCACTGCTCTGGCGATAGGGGTATTCGCTGTCGGCGCTGCGCGTCACTTCCGGCGCGGCGAAAATCAGGGCAGCGCTTCCCGGCTGCATTTTTGCCAGCAGCGCCTGACGACGGCGAGAATACTCTTGACTGGAGATAACCATGACACCCTCCTGTGCGTTATTTTTCTTAGTGTAATGTTGGCTTGCGAACTTCCGGCGCGGTCGGCTGCGAGCGCGTAAAGTTGTCGTGGCACAGCAGAGACGCCACGCGCACGTACTCGATGATCTCTTCGAGAGACATCTCCAGCTCTTCCTGGTCTTCGTCTTCATCGTAGCCGAGCTGGGCGATGTTACGCAGATCGTCGATCGCTTCACCCGCTTCGCCGGTCACTTTATCCAGTTTAGGCTGGGTTACGCCCAGGCCAAGCAGATAGTGGTTTACCCAACCCGCGAGCGCATCAGCGCGATCGAAGACGCTGACATCGTCGCCTTCAGGCAGATAAAGCTGAAAAAGAAAGCCATCGTCTTCCAGGGAATCGCTGGTTGCGGCGTGCATTTTACGTAGCGCTTCCGCCAGTTCGTGGCCAAACGCCAGCCCTTCGTTGGTGAGGTCGTGGATCAGCGGCTGCCATGAGCTGTCGCTGTTTCCGCCGCACAGTATGCCGCTGATCAGACCGTGCATTTCGGCAGGGGTTAGACCGACTCCCTGCTGGTTCAGTAACTGGTTTAAATCCTTGTAACCAGGCATTTCGTTCTGTATAGACATACGCATTCGTCATCAAAGGGAGGATATTCATGATATGCTACCACTTTGGACCCTGGTGATACCAGAAAAGGGCTTGTATCTTCACATCAGGGTAGCTATAGTGTCGCCCCTTCGCAGCCCCCGGGGCAGTAAGCGAAGGCAGCGCAGTCAATCAGCAGGAAGGTGGCATGTCTGCACAACCCGTCGATCTCCAGATTTTTGGCCGTTCACTGCGAGTGAATTGTCCGCCTGAACAAAGGGATGCTTTGAATCAGGCTGCGGACGATTTGAATCAGCGGTTGCAAGATCTAAAAGAACGCACTAGAGTCACAAATACTGAGCAGCTGGTTTTCATCGCCGCGTTGAACATCAGCTATGAACTGACTCAGGAAAAAGCGAAGACCCGCGATTACGCGGCAAGCATGGAGCAGCGCATTAAAATGCTCCAGCAGACCATTGAACAGGCATTGCTTGATCAAGGTCGCAGTCCTGAAAGACCGGGACCAAAGTTTGAATAACACTTCTCAGTTGACTATGGTAGAGTAACTGTGAAGACAAAATTTCTCTGAGATGTTTGCAAGCGGGCCAGTCCCCTGAGCCGATATTTCATACCACAAGAATGTGGCGCTCCATGGTTGGTGAGCATGCTCGGTCCGTCCGAGAAGCCTTAAAACTATGACGACACATTCACCTTGAACCAAGGGTTCAAGGGTTACAGCCTGCGGCGGCATCTCGGAGATTCCCTCTCTCTTCTTCTACCAACAACCATGACTCAATTCCCTGAAGTTTCTGCTTCACGCCAGGATATCCGTCAGCTCATTCGCCAGCGTCGTCGTGCCTTAAGCGCCGAACAACAGGCACAGTTTGCCCAGCAGGCCGCCGCCCGTATGATGGCCTATCCGCCTGTGGTGATGGCAAACACCGTCGCCTTGTTTCTTTCGTTTGATGGTGAGCTGGATACCCAACCGCTTATCGACCAGCTCTGGCGCGCCGGGAAAAAAGTTTATCTGCCGGTGCTGCATCCCTTTAGCCGGGGCAATCTGCTGTTTCTGCACTACCATCCGCACAGCGAGCTGGTGGTGAATCGTCTGAAAATCACCGAACCCAAACTCGACGTGCGCGATGTGCTGCCGCTATCTGAACTGGATGTGCTGATTACGCCGCTGGTGGCGTTTGACGAGCAGGGACAGCGCCTGGGAATGGGCGGTGGTTTTTACGACAGAACGCTACAAAACTGGCAGCAGTACGGATTGCAGCCGGTGGGCTATGCGCATGATTGTCAGGGCGTGGAGGCATTACCCGTGGAGAAATGGGATGTGCCGTTGCCGGCGGTGGTGACGCCCAGTAAAACCTGGACCTGGTAGAACAAAGCCGGGTGGCGGCTACGCCTTACCCGGCCTACATAAATCCTCGGACATTGTGTGTCGGGTAAGCGTAAGCGCCACCCGACACACAGACCGCACGAACATTGTAGGTCGGGTAAGCGTAAGCGCCACCCGACACACAGACCGCACAAACATTGTAGGTCGGGTAAGCGTGAGCGCCACCCGATACACAGACCGCACGAACATTGTAGGTCGGGTAAGCGTAAGCGCCACCCGACACACAGACCGCACGAACATTGTAGGTCGGGTAAGCGTGAGCGCCACCCGACACCACAGACCGCACGAACATTGTAGGTCGGGTAAGCGTAAGCGCCACCCGACACACAGACCGCACGAACATTGTAGGTCGGGTAAGCGTAAGCGCCACCCGACACCACAGACCGCACTATCAGTACAGCAGACGCGCGCGAATCGTCCCCGGAATGGCCTTCATGCTCTGCAAAGCTTTCTCGGCGATGTCTTCATCCGCTTCAATATCAATAACCACATAACCCATCTGCGCGTTCGTTTGCAGATACTGCGCGGCAATGTTGACGCCCTGTTCGGCAAAGATCTGGTTGATAGCAGTCAGCACGCCCGGACGGTTTTCGTGAATGTGCAGCAGACGACGCCCGCCGTGTAGCGGCAGAGACACTTCCGGGAAGTTCACCGCAGAGAGCGTTGAACCGTTGTCGGAATATTTGCTCAGCTTGCCCGCCACTTCCAGGCCGATATTCTCCTGCGCTTCCTGAGTAGAACCGCCGATGTGCGGCGTCAGGATCACGTTGTCGAACTCGCACAGCGGAGAGGTGAACGGATCGCTGTTGGTGGCCGGTTCCGTCGGGAACACGTCAATCGCCGCACCCGCCAGATGCTTACGCTTCAGCGCATCGCACAGCGCAGGAATATCGACTACTGTACCGCGCGCGGCGTTGATCAGCAGTGAGCCCGGCTTCATCAGCGCCAGCTCTTCCGCTCCCATCATGTTTTTTGTGGACGCATTTTCCGGCACGTGCAGGCTGACCACGTCGCTCATGTTCAGCAGGTCAGAAAGATGCTGCACCTGCGTCGCGTTACCCAGCGGCAGTTTGTTTTCGATATCGTAGAAAAACACGTGCATGCCAAGGGATTCCGCCAGAATACCGAGCTGCGTACCGATGTGGCCGTAACCGATAATCCCAAGCTTTTTACCACGCGCTTCGTAGGAGCCCGCAGCCAGCTTATTCCACACGCCGCGGTGCGCTTTGGCGTTAGCTTCCGGAATACCGCGAAGGAGTAGCAGCAGCTCGCCAATCACCAGCTCCGCCACGGAACGGGTGTTGGAGAACGGGGCGTTAAAAACCGGGATACCGCGTTTTGCGGCGGCATTCAGATCAACCTGGTTGGTACCGATACAGAAACAGCCAATCGCCACCAGCTTTTCCGCCGCAGCAATAACGTCTTCAGTCAGTTGGGTACGGGATCGCAGGCCAATGAAATGGGCATCACGGATGGACGCTTTCAGCTCTTCAGTATCCAGCGCGCCTTTGTGAAATTCGATGTTGGTGTAACCTGCAGCGCGAAGGCTATCGAGCGCTTTCTGGTGCACGCCTTCAACCAGCAGGAATTTAATCTTGTCTTTCTCCAGTGATACCTTTGCCATTTACCCGACCCTGTTTTTATCTGAACTGATGTTGTGCTGGATATAAATCCCGTGCAGCCAACATATCAAAAAAAACTATTGCAGCAATATGAACGTTTGCGTCGGCACTCTGAAGAAAAGTCATACAGAGCAAAATGACAGAGGAAAATGCTATGGAAATTTACAAACGCGGCAGGATCGGCAAAAGAGGCGGAAAAACGTGACACAAGTCACCGAATTTAGCTTTTCAAAATTTTTTAGCGGGGGGAGCGCTCCCCCCGTCAGATCATTTTACGATGGTTTTTACACCGTCAGCCGTGCCGATCAGCGCCACATCCGCGCCACGGTTGGCAAATAACCCTACTGTAACGACGCCCGGAATGCCGTTGATCGCATTTTCCAGCGCAATGGCATCGAGGATCTCAAGGCCGTGAACGTCGAGGATCACGTTGCCGTTGTCGGTCACCACACCCTGACGGTATTCCGGACGACCACCCAGCTTCACCAGTTGACGTGCCACGGCACTGCGCGCCATCGGGATCACTTCGACCGGCAGCGGGAAACTCCCCAGAATGTCGACCTGCTTGGAGGCGTCCGCGATGCAGATGAACTTATCCGCCACGGAGGCAATGATTTTTTCACGGGTCAGCGCCGCGCCACCGCCTTTGATCATCTGCATGTGGCCGTTGATTTCATCCGCGCCATCAACGTAAATGCCCAGACGGTCCACTTCGTTGAGGTCGAAAACAGTGATGCCGAGGCTTTTCAGCTTTTCCGTGGAAGCATCGGAGCTCGAAACCGCGCCCTCGATTTGCCCCTTCATCGTGCCCAGCGCATCGATAAAGTGCGCCGCCGTCGATCCCGTACCAACACCGACAATGGTACCCGGCTGTACGTACTGGAGAGCGGCCCATCCTACTGCTTTTTTCAGTTCATCCTGCGTCATGATCGTTTTGCCTGTGGTGTGAAAACTCAGGGCGCATTATAGAACACGTCGAATGGATTTCGTCTGCCACGAAGGGAAAATTGTGTCATAGTGCAGATTAAGCAAAATTAAGGAGTCAGCCAGAGCAATGAAACGTCCGGACTACAGAACACTACAGGCACTTGATGCAGTTATTCGTGAACGCGGTTTTGAGCGCGCGGCGCAAAAGCTGTGCATCACCCAGTCCGCCGTATCACAGCGTATCAAACAGCTTGAAAACATGTTCGGGCAGCCGCTGCTGGTGCGTACCGTACCGCCGCGTCCAACGGAGCAAGGACAAAAGCTCCTCGCCCTGCTGCGCCAGGTTGAACTGCTGGAAGACGAGTGGCTGGGCGATGAACAGACCGGCTCCACGCCGCTGCTGCTGTCGCTGGCGGTGAACGCCGACAGTCTGGCAACCTGGCTGCTGCCGGCCCTTGCGCCGGTGCTGGCCGACTCCCCTATCCGCCTGAATCTCCAGGTTGAAGATGAAACCCGCACCCAGGAACGTCTGCGTCGCGGCGAAGTGGTTGGTGCCGTCAGTATTCAGCCTCAGGCGCTGCCAAGCTGTCTGGTGGATCAGTTGGGCGCGCTGGATTACCTCTTCGTCGGTTCAAAAGCCTTTGCCGAGCGCTATTTCCCGAACGGTGTGACCCGCGCCGCGCTGCTGAAAGCGCCTGCCGTCGCGTTCGACCATCTGGACGATATGCATCAGGCCTTCCTGCAGCAAAACTTCGATCTGCCGCCGGGCAGCGTGCCGTGTCATATCGTTAACTCGTCCGAAGCCTTCGTGCAGCTTGCACGTCAGGGAACCACCTGCTGCATGATCCCGCATCTGCAGATTGAGAAAGAGTTGAAAAGCGGTGAGCTGATTGATTTAACTCCGGGGCTGTATCAGCGCCGGATGTTGTACTGGCACCGTTTTGCGCCGGAAAGCCGCATGATGCGCAACGTCACCGACGCGCTGCTGGCGTTTGGGCATAAGGTGTTAAGACAGGATTGAAAAACAAGCCGGGTGGCGGCTTCGCCTTACCCGGCCTACGGGTTACTGAGCTGGCTTTTCAGTCGGCTCCAGCTGGAACACCACATCAACCTGATCGTCGAACTGAATGGTTGGCTGCTCGTAGGTTTCCTGAGCAGAAACCGGCGCGGCGTCCGCTTTCATCATCCGCACCATCGGGCTTGGCTGGTAGTTTGAGACGTGGTAACGCACGCTGTAAACCGGACCGAGCTTGCTCTTGAAGCCGGATGCCAGCTGCTGCGCCTGATGAATGGCATCATCAATCGCCGCTTTACGCGCTTCGTCTTTATACTTCTCCGGTTGCGCAACGCCCAGCGAGACGGAACGAATTTCGTTCAGCCCAGCCTTCAGCGCACCATCCAGCAATCCGTTGAGCTTATCAAGCTGGCGCACGGTCACTTCTACAGTACGCACGGCGCGATAGCCTTTCAGGATGCTTTTGCCGTTCTGGTAATCGTAATCCGGTTGAGTACGCAGGTTCGCAGAGCTGATGTCTTTTTTCGCGACACCGTTCTGTTCCAGGAAAGAGAGGTATTGCGCAACACGATCGTCTGCCTGTTTCTTGGCGGAAGCAGCATCTTTCGCCGCCACGTTCACTTCAATTGCCAGGGTTGCAACATCCGGTACCGCATCCACGCTTGCCGTACCTGAAGTGACAATGTGCGGGCCGTTTGGCAGTTCATTCGCCTGCACCGACACCGCACCTAAACTTACTAATGCCGCCAGGGCCATCACCTTGAACTTCACTGTCATTCCTCCATGTTGCGAAGAGTGCCCTGTTAACAGGGCTCATGCCAGCAAGCTTAGCGGGTCTTGTTCAGATGTCCATAAGACAACGCTTAGTTGAACAATCCCTGTACGTGATCAATGCCCTCTTTCGCCAGCTGGAAGGCAATAAACCACATCACCAGCCCCACCAGGGTATTGATAATGCGCTGCGCTTTGGCGGTACGCAGTCGTGGCGCCAGCCATGCCGCCAGGATCGCAAGACCAAAGAACCAGAGGAAGGAGGCGCTGACCGTACCGAGCGCAAACCAGCGTTTCGGCTCAACGTCCAGCTGTCCGCCCAGGCTGCCGAGCACCACGAACGTATCAAGATAAACGTGCGGGTTAAGCCATGTCACGGCGAGCATGGTGACGATAATCTTCCAGCGCCCTTGCTTCATCACTTCGGCGCTCGCCAGCTCAAGATTGCTGCTCATGGCCGTTTTCAGGGCGCCAAACCCGTACCACAGCAAAAACGCTACGCCGCCCCAGGTAACCAGCGCCAGCAGCCACGGCGACTGCATCAACAGGGCGCTGCCGCCAAAAATCCCGGCGCAAATCAGCAGCAGATCGCTCACCGCGCACAGCAAGGCAATCATCAGATGGTACTGACGGCGGATGCCCTGATTCATCACGAACGCATTTTGTGGACCAAGGGGAAGGATCATGGCCGCACCTAACGCAAGCCCTTGAAAATAGTAAGATAACATAACGTAATTCTCGCAGAGTTGTCCTGGGGCAGACTATACTGCGGGAACGACATTAGAGGAAATGGATAATATTAATTGGGGATTAGCGGGGCTAATAAAAGAAAAGCCCGGTGTCGCTGACGCTTACCGGGCCTACGGAGACGTTACTCTGCTTCTTTGACTTTTTTGACGTTTACGTCCATCTGCGGGTACGGGAAGCTGATGCCGTTAGCATCGAAGTCACGCTTAATGCGCTCCAGCACATCCCAGTAAACGTTTTGCAGATCGCTGCTTTTGCTCCAGATGCGCACCACAAAATTAATGGATGATGCGCCCAGTTCATTCAGACGAACGGTCTGCTCGCGGTCCTTCAGAATACGGTCATCTGAAGCAATGATGTTG